>WGSQ01000001.1 GCA_014871605.1 Collinsella sp.
GCACAAAGTGCGGAGCGGAGGTTCTTTCATGTCCGAGGACGCGCCGGAAAGGAAGGTCGCCCTCGGGCCGGACAGCTAAGACAGCTTACGCGACGGTGTAAACCCAGTTGTGCTTATCCTCGACAGCACCGGACTGGATACCAGTCAGGGTCTCGCGGAGCTTCTTCATCACAGGACCGATCTCGGTGTAGCCAGCCGGGAAGGTCACGGTCTCGTCGGCGCCGTAAACCTTGTTGTCGATCTCGCCAACCGGGGAGATGACGGCAGCGGTGCCGCACAGGCCGCACTCCACAAAGGTGCCGGCCTTGACCTCGGCCCACTCGACGGGACGCTGGTCGACGGTCATGCCCAGGTCCTGAGCAACCTGAACGAGCGAGCGACGGGTGATGGAGGGCAGGATGGAGTCGGTGTGCGACCGCGGAACGACGAGGGTGCCGTCCTCCTTCACGAACAGGACGTTGGCGCCACCGGTCTCCTCGACATAGGTGCGGGACTCGGAGTCGAGATACAGGTTCTCGGCATAACCCTCGCGGTGAGCTTCCATCGTGGGCTTGAGGGACATGGCGTAGTTCAGGCCGGCCTTGATGTTACCGGTGCCGTGCGGTGCCGCACGGTCATACTCGGAAACGCGCAGCTTGACGGGCTTGAGGCCACCCTTAAAGTACGGACCGACCGGGGTCACGAGAATGCGGAACGTGTACTCAGGAGCGGGAGCCACGCCGATCACGTCACCGGAGCCGATCATAAACGGACGCACGTACAGGGTCGCACCGGAGCCGAAGGGCGGAACCCACGCGGCGTTGGCAGAAACGACCTGCTTGACGGCCTCAACGAACTTGTCCTTGGGGAACGGGGGCATCTCGAGGCGCTGGGCAGAGTTGTACATGCGCTCGGCGTTCATGTCGGGGCGGAAGCAGACGATGCTGCCGTCCTCGGCGGTGTAGGCCTTCAGGCCCTCAAAGACCTCCTGACAGTAATGGAAGATGCCGCCGCACTCGGAGACATGCAGGGTGTGGTCGGTGGTCAGGCCGCCCTCGTCCCACTCGCCATCCTTCCAATGGGCCTCGTAGCTGTAATCGGTCTTCATGTAGCCAAAGCCGAGGCTACCCCAATCGATATCCTTCTTCTCGACAGTCATATGTCGCTCCTTACATACACAGTTGCAAACTCGCGGACCCGCACGCAAGGACCGAGGCCGGCCGCGTCGCAACGTCGCACGCCCGGAGCGTAGAGCCGGACGGGACACGCGAACAGCATCAAAGCCGATGGCACGTCGATTCGCATGCACGAGATTGTACTCCCGTACGCGTCTGATAAAACGCTTTTCTTTAACTAAGTAAAGTATTTTCATTTGACCGAAACTAAAGAGGCCCGCCACCGTAAGCGGTGACGGGCCTTGACTGCACGGTTTGCGCGCTGGCTCGAGTTACGCGTTCTTTTTGCCCAGCTTAGCCTTAACCAGACCGACCACGGTCGGGATGATCGACACGGCAACGATGCCGATAATCAGCAGCTCAAAGTGCTCCTGCACAAAGGGAATGCCGCCAAAGAAGTAGCCCAGCAGCGTAAAGACCGTCGACCAGGTAATGCCGCCCAGCACGTTAAAGACGACAAAGTTGCGCCAGTGCATGCCGCCCATGCCAGCGATAAAGGGCACAAAGGTGCGGATAAACGGGAAGAAGCGACCCAGGAAGATGGCCAGGTGACCCCACTTGTCCAAGAAGTCCTCGGACTTTTTGATGCGCTCGGGCGTCATGGCCTTAACCTTGCCCGAAGCGATAATCTTTTTGCCAAAGAAGTGACCGATCATAAAATTGCACTGATCGCCCAAAATGGCAGCGGCCCATGCGGTAGCCAGAAGCGCCACGATGTTAAAGCCGCCATTGTGGGCAAAGAAACCCGAGGCGAACAGCAGTGAATCGCCGGGAAGGAACGGGAAGAACACCACGCCCGTCTCGATAAAGATGATCAGGAACACGCAGCCGTAGGCCATAAGCGGGCCGGCGGCGATCCAGCTGGCAATCGCGGTGCGCGGATCTTTGAGCAGCTCGGCGATAAAATTAATGAAACCCATGAAGTAAAACCTCTCAGTTGTGGGCGCGGATACGTCCAAGTTGACCAGTATACGGTTGCGGCGTCCCCTCGTGCGCAACCCCACAAAAGCATGACTCCATTACCAGCAAGTTTGCATAACTGACACCTGTCACGCAAAGCCGTGAAAGATTGCTCTTCCTAATCCCTAGCGAATCGCTATACTTTATTGAATCGCATTGCCATGGCGCTAAGGGAGGGCGGCCGGTGAGCTTTATCAATACCATTCGCGAGGACATCAAGACCGTCCAGGCACAGGACCCCGCCGCGCAAAACGGCCTGGTCATTTTCCTTTCGTACCCCGGTCTGCATGCCAAGTGGAACCACGTACCCGAGCACTGGCTCTGGGAGCACGGTCATCGCTCGCTCGCCCGCGTGCTCTCGCAAATCACCCGCCACATCACCGGCGTCGAGATTCATCCCGCCGCACAGATCGGCAAGCACTTCTTTATCGACCATGCCATGGGCGTCGTCATCGGCGAGACCACCATCGTGGGCGACAACTGCGTGCTCTACCAGGGCGTCACGCTCGGCGGTACCGGCAACGAGACCGGCAAACGCCACCCAACGCTCGGCGATAACGTCACCGTGGGCACGGGCGCCAAGGTGCTCGGCAACATCCGCATCGGCAACAACGTCAAAATCGGCGGCAACTCGGTTGTCGTCAAGGACGTGCCCGACAACTGCACCGTCGTGGGCGTGCCGGGACGCATCATCAAGCGCAACGGCTGCCGTGTGTTCGAGGAGAGTTTCGACGCCAAGCAGCATCGCGAGTACATGCCCGATGACGCCGCCGAGCAGTCCGCCCTCAACCGCCAGGGTATCACCGAGAATGCCCGCCGCGTCAAAGAACTCGAGCGAGAGGTGGCCGAGCTCAAGGCCCTCGTCGCCAAGCTCGCGGACGAACGCTAGGAACGCAAGCGGCACAAAACGACATCGGCATCAACGCAAAGGCGCGCCAGGGAATTCATCCCCGGCGCGCCTTATTTGTGATGTGGCAAAGAGACTGTCCCTTTGTCACATTATGCGAACTGGCTCAGATAGAGGTCGGCGTAGGCACCCTCGGCAGCCAGCAGCTCCTTATGCGTGCCCTGCTCGATAATGTTGCCGTGATCCATGACCAAGATCAGGTCGGCGTCCACGATCGTCGACAGGCGATGCGCGATCACAAAGCTCGTGCGCCCGCGCATAAGCGCGTCCATGGCACGGCCGATGGCAAGCTCGGTACGCGTGTCCACGCTTGAGGTCGCCTCGTCCAGGATGAGAATCGCCGGGTTGTTGAGCAGCACGCGTGCGATGGTCAGCAGCTGACGCTGGCCCTGGCTGATGCTTTCGGCATCGTTGGCCACGCGCGTGTCGTAGCCCTGCGGCATGGTGCGCACGAAGAAGTCGACCTGCGCGGCACGAGCGGCGGCCACAATTTCGTCGCGCGTTGCCTCGGGGCAGCCGTAGGCGATGTTTTCGGCAATCGTGCCATCGAATAGCCAGGCGTCTTGCAGCACCATGCCAAACTGCTGACGTAGCTCGCCGCGATCCATGCGGCTCGTATCCACGCCGTCGAGCGTAATACGCCCGCCGTCAATCTCGTAGAAGCGCATGAGCAGGTTGATGAGCGTCGTCTTGCCTGCGCCCGTGGTTCCCACCACCGCGATCTTCTGGCCCGGCTCGGCAGTAAACGACACGTCGCGCATAAGCGGCTTGTCGGGCGAATAACCAAAGCGCACATGCTCAAAGGAGACACGGCCCTCGACCTTGCCCGGCAGCTTGGCGGCCTCGTCCGGCAGCGGATCGGCCTCCATCTCGGGCTCATCGAGCAGGTCGAACACGCGCTCCGCACTCGCCAGCGCGCTCTGCAGCGAGTTGAAGGTAAACGACAGCTGCGTCATGGGCTCAGATGCCTCGTAGATAAACTGGAAGAACGCCTGGAACACGCCGACGGTCATGTGGCCGGCAACCAGCATACTGCAGCCCACAATCGCAATCACGATCTGTGCCAGGCGGCCGATAAAGCGCACCGCGGGGCCGACGGCGTTAATCATAAAGTCGGCCTTGGCACTCACGCGTGCCAGCTCGCCCGAGGCCTGGTGCACCTCGGCAGAACTTTGGCGCTCGCGGTTAAACGCGCGAATCACCAGACGGCCCGAGTAGCCTTCCTCGACCGCACTCGTAATCTTGGACACCCACTCTTGGCGCTCACCGGTTACGTCATGCGTGCGGCGCGAGCCCACCTTGGTCACCAGCAGCGACAACGCCGTAAAGAACAAAAAGACCAGCGTAAGTGGCACGCTAAACACGAACATCACGCTCACGGCGCCCACCACGGTACCGATCGACACCAGAAGCTGCAGCAAGCCGCGCTGCATGCTCTCGGACATCTTGTCCAAGTCGTTGGTCGCACGGCTGACGACCTCACCGGGACGATGCGCGTCAAAAAAGGCAAGCGGCAGACGGTTGAGCTTTTGTGCGATGCGGTTGCGTAGGCACAGGTTGAGGCGTTCGGCAACGCTCGACATCAAAAAGCTCTGGAGCGCGTAGAACGAGGCAGCGGCCGTCCAGATCATAAAGTAGATGAAGATGGTCCTGCCGCAGTTCTCCCAGGTGATGTTGAAGGTGGTGTCGTTGGCAAACGCCACCTGAATGTGGCTCCACAGCTCATCGATCACGCGGGCGCTATATGCCGGCGCAGCAGTGTTAAAGATGGCATAGAACACAATGCTCGCGAACACGATATAGAAGCGCCAATGGTCGCCGGCAGCCTCGCTCCACAGGCGGCGCACCGTCGCCCAGGTATCTCGAGGCGTCTCGTCCTCGTCTTCATCGTCCACGTCGCGCATACGCTCTGCCTCGGCGCGGGCGCGCTCGTCCTCGGCACGTTCGTTTTCCTCGTAGAGCGCTTGGCGGCGAGCCTCGCGCTCGGCTGCAGCCTTGGCGGCGTCATCCAGCTCGGGTGCCACGGCAGCCGTTTCCTCGACCAGTACCGCGGCAGCGGCGTCATCAACGCCGCCCTGCTTCTTGAGCTCCTCGGTCATGCTACTCACCTCCCTTCATCTGCGATTCCGCGATGGCGCGGTACACCTCGCAGGTTTCCATAAGCTCGCCATGCGTGCCCAAGCCCACAACCTCGCCATCCTTGAGCACGACGATCTGGTCGGCGTGCAAGATCGTCGAGATGCGCTGCGCGATGATGAGCACCGCAGCGTCACGCGTCTCGTCTTGCAACGCATGACGCAGGGCGGCATCGGTCTTAAAGTCCAGGGCCGAAAAACTGTCATCGAAGATATATAGATCGGCATGCTTCATGAGCGCACGGGCGATTGCCAAACGCTGGCGCTGGCCGCCCGAAAAGTTCGTACCGCCCTGGGCAACCGGGGTATCGAGCCCCTGCGGTTGGTCGAGTACAAAGGTGCTCTGGGCAACCTCAAGCGCGTGAAGCATGTCGCCCTCGGTCGCGCCTTCGTTACCAAAGCGAAGGTTGCTCGCCACCGTGCCCGAGAACAGCCACGCCTTCTGCGGCACATAGGCGATGTGCCCGCGAATCTCACCTTGCGAAAGCTCGCGCAGATCGACACCGTCCAGGCGAATGGCGCCCTTGGTGGCATCGTGGAAGCGCAGCAAGAGCTTGGCCACCGTCGACTTGCCCGAACCCGTCGAGCCGACGATTGCGGTCGTCTGACCGCGACGACAGGCAAAGCTCAGGTCGCACAGGGTGTCCTCGTCGGCATCGTCAAAGCGAAACGACATGTGGTCGAACACGGCCACCGCATCGGCTTCGTCTTGGGGCTCGCGCGCCCCGTCATCCAGCGTGCGCTCGCCATCGACGATGCTCGGCTCAATCTCCAACACCTGCTGCGCACGGTTCAGGCACGCGGCAGCACGCGGAAGTGTCAGCACCACCATCTGCGCCATCATCACAAAGAACAGGATCAGGATCGCGTATTCCAACACGGCCGAGATGCTGCCGATTTGCATGGCATGGACGCCCGCGCGGTTGCCGCCCACCCACAGCACCGCCACCTCGGCGATGTTCATCAAAAAGAAGCTGGAGCTGTCGAGACCCACAAACAGGTGGTTAACCTTGATGGCGTTGGCCGCGTAATCGCTAAACACCTCGTCCAGGCGCTGCTCCTCGTGGCGCTCCTTGTTAAATGCGCGGATAACGCGCACGCCCACGATATTTTCGCGCAGCACCACGTTCATACGGTCGATAAAGCTCTGCAGTCGCATAAAGATCGGCGCGGCGTTGGCAACGGTAAAGACCGCCGCCACCAGCACGATCGCAACCACCACGCCCAGCAGCGTGCCCATGGCAGGATCGATAAACCAGGCAAAGATGATGCCCGCCACGGCCAAGAACGGTACCGGCAGCACCAACTGAATCGTCTGCAGGACAGCTTGCTGAATCACGTTGATGTCGTTGAGCGAGCGCGTGATCATCGAACCCGTGCCAAAGCGCTCAAAGTCGCTGGCGGACAGCTCGAGCGACTTGTCGTACACGGCATTGCGGATATCGCAGGCCACGTTGGCGGCCAGGCGCGCCGAAAGATAGCAGCCCAACACCGCGCCGCCGCTGGCCATGCCGGTCGCGATAAGCATGTAGAGACCGTTGCGCAAAATGTAGTCGACATCGCCCGTGGTGATACCGGTGTTGACCATGTTCGCCAACATCGTGGGTACCAGCAGTGTGCCAACGTTGTCGATTAGCAGCACCAACAACGTCACCGCGACAAGCCTGCGATACGGCTTCATAAACCTCATTAAGAGTCGCACGACTCCCCCTCACCTTGATTCTCGGCCTGGCTCTCGGCAGCGATATGCTGCTTAAAGGCATCGCACTCATCGCCGAGCGCATGGGAAAATTTTCCGATTAGGCGCATGATTTCGCGCTGTTCCCAGGGCTCGAGCACTTCGAAAGCCTGTTGCTCGGCTTCTTGCGCCGGCAGCGCATAACGCTCGGCAAATTGCCTGCCCTCTTCGGTCAGGCTCACAACCTTATTCTTACGGCTGCCTTCGGCAAACCCCAACGTTGCGAAGCCCCGCGCCGTCAAGGTTTTAATTGCCGAGTTGATGGTCTGCTTGCTGTAGAACCATTCGCTTGTCAGACGGCTTACGGCAATACTGCCGCCCGCCGTGCTGGTATCGACGAGCATCCAGTAAGCGCAGTCCGAAAGACCGCAGGCGCGCGAGAACTCCGAATAGATATGGTCGAGTCCATTGAGCAACCGGTCGAAGTCGACCAGCGTAACCGCACTATTCATCTATCCCACCATTCAATTGTCCGATTTTTGACCAATTATGTGTCTCTAGATTAGTCCGAGTTTTGACTATCGTCAACAGGCTCTCCGCAAATGCGTGCACTTTTATGGCCTATCGGCAGAAAAAGACCGCCGGCGCGGGGGCGGCGCCAGCGGTCACGTGAAAATCGGGTTTTATTGCCTGTTAAGCGGCGACGGCCTCATAGACCGTAGCGCCCGAGAAGCTGTCATGCAGGCTCTTGCCGGCAATCCACGGCAGCTCGACGACCTCGCAGACCGTGTTGACCAGCTCGGAGCAGTCAGTAAAGTGGCCCTTGTCGTTGAGGGCCTCGCAATCCTGAACACGCCAATAGCCATCGGTGTGCGTGATGTAGTACTCGTGATCGTCAATCGTCACAAAAGCGCGCGTCTTGGAACGCAGCAGCTTCAGAAATCCTTCGAAGTCGGTCTCGACGACATCTCCAGCCTGGAACATGATGTTACCTCCTGGCTCGGCGCCACCACGGCGCATTGATAAACGTTGGTACTCCTTTAGTAAAACCTTTATCAGAGGTTATGCGTTCGTCATTTAGGCAAGTGGTAAAAAACCGCAGGGTAGACGGGATAAAACGTTTAACCATCCCATTTGTTTGTCACATTTTGAAGGTACTTTTATGCAAACCTACTTTCCCAATTGGAATCTATCCTTTTGGCCGGGTAATTGACCGTCTACCGTTTGAGCCCGACGGGTATGAACGGGGCATCTGCAACGCCACCGCAAGGAGACACCATGGAGACTATCGAAGCACTCATCCACCGTCGCAGCTGCCGCAAATACAGCGATCGTCCCGTCGAGGCCGAAAAGCTTGCACGTATTATCGAAGCCGGCCAATATGCACCGAGCGGCATGGGCCGCCAGCCGGTGACATTTGTCGCCGTCACCGACCCCGTGACCGTCGAGCGTCTCTCACAGCTCAACGCCCAGGTCATGGGCAGCAACAGCGACCCCTTCTATGGCGTCAAGACCGTTGTGGTGGTGCTGGTCGACCGCAGTGTGCCCACGCATCTGGAAGACGGCTCGCTCGCCATGGGCAACTTGCTCAACGCCGCCTATGCACTGGGTGTCGATTCGTGCTGGATTCACCGCGCGCATGAGGTCTTTGACTCGCCCGAGGGCCTGGAGCTGCTGGCCAGCTGGGGCCTGCCCGCCGACGGCAGCCTGCGCGGTGTCGGTAACTGCATTCTGGGCTATGCCGAGGACACGCTACCCGAGGCAAAGCCACGCCGCGACAACGTGGTGTATGTAAAGTAGGAAGGTCCGCCGTTCTACCGAACGGCGGTCGCTCGCTGTTGGCGACTGACATCGAATGAGCCACTGTCTTGGGCAGCTAAAAAAGCCCCGTCCCAAATTAGCTGCCCCACTCGCAACTTATCCCGCCGATGGAGTTGTCGTCGTTTCGTTCGTGTGAGTCGTTTCGGCTTCGCTGCCTTGTTCGTCCTCGTCCTTTTGCGCATCGGCGATGGTGGAGGCCGCCGCGACGATGCCGCGCTGAGGTGCGACGCCCGTCTGGGTCTGAGCGCCCTCGACAACTTCTGTGCCTGCATGCGCGAGCTCGGGCGATTTAAACACCGCGTCCAAGTTGGCGCCACCGCCGGCGTAGCCAAGCGCAGCGAGTGCGATGACGATCACTGCAACGACGGCCACGATCGGCACATAACGATGCCAACCAGCAGGATTGAGCCCACTGCGGCGAGCCGCCCCGCGGCTGATGTAACCAAGCGTGCCGTCGTGCTTGAGCTTTGAGCCCACCACGCGTTTGCGGCCCCACAGCGAGGACTCTGCCTGCATTGCCAAGCGGGCGCTTGCCGAAGGGTAGCCGTATTTAGTGCGCTTGAACGAGCCATCAAACCCCGAGGCGTGTTTGCCCCACGTCACCGATGTTGTGCGTCGGTTGACCGGCGCGGCACTCCGCCTTCTGCGGCTCGGTTTTGTAGTCTCAGCCATACGCCCCCGCACGCCGTAACCAAATCGAAACAATAACGCTTTGGACTGTAGCACACGCGTCGCGCGCGGTCACGGGCGCCTCGCTCAACGGTCATCGTCCTTCAGCAAGCGCCACAGCGTTGTACGGCTTATGCCCAGCACCTCCGCCGCACGGGTTCGGTTGCCGTGGAGATGATCTACAACCAGATGCGCGATATCTCGCTCGGTATCGGCCAGCGGTCGCAGGATATACAGGTCGCTTTCGAGTGTCGGGGCACCAAAGGTTGCGGTCTTAATCACGTCCTCTTGGGCGAGCACTTCCTCCGCCACAGCGCGGTCCACCGTGCCCGCCCCCACCAATATATACAGTCGTTCCGAGACCTCGCGGAGCTGCAGATAATTGCGCGGCCAGCGGTAAGCATCGAGCGTCTTCGTCGCCGCGGCAGACAGCGTGGGCGCTGCCGTCCCAAATGCGTTAGCGAGATATTCCAAATAGCGCGCAACCTTCGTCGACGCGGCTCCCTGCTCGGCGATTGCCGGCGCCACGCTCACCGCACAGGCGAAGCGCTCGGTCACAAAGGCGGCTTGATCACTTTCGCTGCCGCCCGGCATGTCATTCGCCGTCAGCACCACATGGCAGCGCGTCGCCAACGCGGTGTCGGCCATCGTGGAGACCAGCTCGCGGAGGCGCTGGGGGCCAACCGCGTTCCAGCCCTCAATGCAAAGGGTCAGCCCCGTTTGGAACAGCGGCGATTCGGCGCTTTTGAGCACATGGCGCCAACCACGCTCGGTGAGCTCATCGAGCGCAACGGAAACAAAGGGCTGATCGGCAAAAGGACCGTCCAGATAGAGGCGCTTGGCGATCTCGACCTGACCCGCTCCCAGCTCGCCCTCGAGCATAAGGGGCACACCGCGCGCGTAGCTCTCGGCAACCGGTGCAGCTACCGCAGCGGCACCCTCAACGATGCCGTACGCGCTCGATTCGTAGCGGGCCTCAACTTCGTCGGCGTTGAGCCACTCGATGCCCGCATGCGCCGCGGCACCGCGCACCTCGCGGACCACGACGACCCAAAGGCCCCCGCCCTCTTTGTCGGTGGGGCGAACGGTCAGGCTCAGGCGCGTACCCGCATGTCCCATAACCAGACGCGCGCCGTCTCCTATACGGTCGAGGCGTTCGGCAATAAAAGCTGCCACATCCCGCTCAAGCGCCGCGTCATTCATGGTCGAGATCGCGACGTCCCCATGCGCATCGATTGCCAATGCCGAGGCCCCGGCGGCAGCTAGGGCATCGGTCAAGATGTTCAGTTTGGCATTGCTATCCATGATTTGCCCCTGTCCGCGGCGACGTGCAACCGCCGACGGTCGCACGACCGAGTGTTTCAAAATTGAACGATATTGCTCACCAAACACTATAGGGCAGAAAGCGCCGTCCTGCGAGTATAGGTGTTGCCCCGCATCGCCATCCTGGCGGGGCGATAAGAGCTCTTCGGGACTTATAAACCTGCGGACAAGCCATACCCGCAAGAGCTCCTATCGCTCCACCGCAGGCATGCGCTCACCAGCAACCAGCACGCGAATAAGCTACTTCTCTACCAGATTCCCAGCACGTGCTGCACCCCCAAACTCATGCACGCAATGCCAATCCAGCAGCAAAAGCCCAACGCGATGGGCTTGCCGCCCTTTTTGACCAGCTCGACGATATCGGTATTAAAGCCAATAGCCGCCATGGCCATCACGATAAAGAACTTCGATAGCTCCTTGATAGGTGCCGTAATGGACACGGGAAGCTGAAGCACCGTGGTGATTACGCTCGCCAGCACAAAGAACAGCACAAACATGGGAAACGCGCGTTTGAGGGAGAACGTGCTCTTAGCGTCGCCGCCGGCCTTGCGCGCCAGACGCATCTGCCAGCAAGCAAGCGCCAGCGTGATGGGAATGATGGCCAGCGTCCTGGTGAGCTTAACCACCGTGGCGCTCTCGAGCACATTGGCGCCGGGATGCATGCTGTCCCAAGCGCTCGCCGCAGCCGTTACCGACGAGGTGTCGTTGATGGCGGTGCCGGCAAACAGGCCAAAGCCCTCGTTGGTCAGCCCGAGCATGCCGCCGAGCGTCGGAAACACGAGCGCCGCGATAACGTTAAACAGGAAGATGACCGAAATGGCCTGGGCAATCTCGCGATCGTCGGCATCGATGACGGGCGCGGTCGCAGCGATGGCCGAACCGCCGCAAATCGACGAACCCACACCTACAAGCGTCGCGATCTTGCCCGGCACGTTCATAACGCGGCAGAGCACAAAGGCGATGACAAGCGAGGTCGAGATCGTCGCCACGATAATCGGCAGCGACTGGGCGCCCTTGGACAGAATCTGGGAGAGGTTCATGCCAAAGCCAAGCAGGATAACCGCGTACTGCAAGACTTTTTTGGACGTATAGGTGACGCCGGCGGCGAGCTGTTCGCGACGATTCTTGGGAAAGACGAGCGCCAGGACCATGCCAAAGAGGATGGCGAATACCGGCCCACCGACCACCTCAATCTGTTTGCCGAGCAGCGTTGCGGGGATAGCGATGATCAGGCAGAACAAGACACCCTTCCAGCGCTCGCGTACGATATTTGCCAGGTGCATATGGGATTCCTTCTTTCTCTTTCACGTTTGCGACGGCTTATGATACGGCAACATTGAGCGCAGCCTTGCGCAAACACAGACTAAGATGCCGCAATAGTTCTCGGGCGACAGCCGAATTACCCACCGCGGAGAGCTGATTCGCGGCATAATTAACAACTGACATATGAGTTTGATAGAACAGTTGCGAGGCGCTATGGAAGAATCGATGCACGTCGGCGAGCAGGAAACGAGCCTACAGGACCAGTCCTACCACACCATTCGACGCAAAATCGTCTACCTGGACTACAAGCCGGGCGAAAAGCTGGGCGTCAAGCAACTTTGCGACGACCTGGATATGGGGCGCACGCCCGTGCGCGAGGCTTTGGTTCGCTTGGCGCAGGAAGGCCTGGTGCGCACCGTGCCCCAGAGCGGCACCTACGTCTCACCCATCAACCTCACCCTTGCCGAGAGTGCTTGTTACATCCGCGAGCATCTGGAAAAGCAGGTGATTGTGGAGTGCTGTGCGCGCGCCACGTCGGCCGGCATCGAGCAGCTCGACCGCGCCATCGTGCTGCAGGAAAAGGCCATGGCCGAAGAGGATCGCATCGGCTTCTTTTTGAGCGACAACCTCATGCATCACATGATTTTTAGCATCGCATGTCGCAGCACCGTGTGGTCGTGGCTCGAAGAGACCAATGCCGACCTGGAGCGCTTCCGCTGGCTGCGCGCCGCCACGCAAGTTCTCGACAATCAGGACATCGTGAACGAGCACAAGCAGATTCGCCGCGCTATCGCCGGTCGCGACCCCATCGAAGCGAGCTTTTTGGTCAGCAAGCACCTGCACATGATGTTCCGCAACCAAACCGAGGTTCTGGACCAGTTCCCCGAGTACTTCGAGACCAGCAAGCTCCGCTAACCTGCCAAAACCACCACAAAGGGGACAGGCACCTTTGTGCTGGTTTCTCCGTACAAAAAGGCCCGGCTCCGTCTGATGACGCGGAGCCGGGCCTTGGTCGTTAGAACGGCGGAACCAACTACTCGACAGTAACGCTTTTCGCCAGGTTACGAGGTTGGTCAACGTCGCAACCGCGCAGGATGGCGACCTCGCGGGCGAGCAGCTGCAGCGGGACGCTCGCGGTGATGGGGCTGAACACGTCGCGGACGGCCGGCACGCGGATGATGCAATCGGCGATCTTGTTAATTTCCTCGTCGCCCTCGGTGGCAACGACGATAACCTTGGCACCACGCGCCTTGCACTCCATAAGGTTCGACACGGTCTTGTCGTAGGTGGCGCTCTTGGTGGCCACGGCGATGACGGGGAAGCCCGGATCGATCAGTGCGATGGGGCCGTGCTTCATCTCGCCGGCGGCGTAGGCCTCGGCATGCAGGTAGCTGACCTCCTTGAGCTTGAGTGCGCCCTCGTAGGAAATAGCGGCACCCATGCCACGGCCCACGAACAGCGCCGACTGCGCGTCCTTGCACAGCAGGGCGGCCTCATGAACGGCCTCGGTCTGGGTATCCAAAATCCACTGGATCTGCTCGGCCGTATCGGAAAGCTCACGGAACAGCATGCGCGCCTGCTTGGTGGTCAGACGGTACTTAACCTGCGCCAGCAGCAGAGCCAGCAGCGTAAGGCTCACGACCTGACCGATAAAGCTCTTGGTCGAGGCGACCGCGATCTCCTTGTTGGCCTTGGTGTAGATGACGCCGTCGCTCTCACGCGCCACGGGGCTGCCCACCACGTTGGTGATGCCAAAGACCTTGGCGCCCTTGATGCGCGCGTCGCGAATGGCGGCAAGGGTATCGGCCGTCTCGCCCGACTGGGACACGGCAACGACAAGCGTCGTCGGCGTGATGATGGGATTGCGATAGCGGAACTCGCTGGCCGCCTCAACCTCGGTGGGGATGCGAGCCCAGCCCTCAATAAGGTTCTTGGCGATGAGGCCAGCGTGATAGCTAGTGCCGCAAGCGATCACGTAGACGCGGTCGATGTCGTTGAGTTCCTCGAGGGACAGGCCCAGCTCGTCGATATCGAGCTCGCCGGCGGGAGTCATACGGCCCACCAGCGTATCGCGCACGACGCGCGGCTGCTCGTGGATTTCCTTGAGCATAAAGTCGGGATAACCGCCCTTTTCTGCCATGTCCAGGTCCCAGTCGATGTGGGTGACCTTGGGCTCGATGACGTTGCCGGCCTCGCCGGTGTACTCGACGCCCGCGGGCGTGAGCTTGGCAAACTGACCGTCCTCGAGCACCACGACATCGCGAGTGGCATCGATAAGCGCGATCACGTCGGAGGCAACGTAGGAGCCGGTCTCGCCCACGCCGACTACGATCGGGGAATCCTTGCGCGCCACGGCGATCACGCCGGGCTCGTCAGCGCACACGGCGGCCAGACCATAGGCACCGACCACGTGGGTGCAAGCCTCGCGCACGGAGGCCATCAGGTCGTGCGTCTCGGCATAAGCCTCTTCGATCAGATGCGCGAAGACCTCGGTATCGGTCTCGCTCTTAAAGTGGTGGCCGCGGCCCTCCAGCTCTTCGCGCAGCTCGGCGAAGTTCTCGATGATGCCGTTGTGGACGATGGCGATACGACCGTCGCAGCTGGTGTGGGGATGGGCGTTAACGACGGAGGGCTTGCCGTGGGTGGCCCAACGGGTGTGGCCGATACCGCAGGTAGCGTCGCTGTCGATGTTGGAAAGCTCGCTCTCCAGGCCCGCGACCTTGCCCACGCGGCGGATGACGTCGAGGTGCGCCGCGGCGCCCTCACCCACCTCGAGCGCGACGCCCGAGGAGTCATAGCCGCGATACTCCATACGCTTGAGGCCCGTGACCAGGATGTTCTTTGCAATATCAGAGCCGGTGTAGCCGACAATTCCGCACATAGGATAAATCCCTTCGTTCGCGTGACTGCAAGACGTCCACGCACAGGGGGCGCTGAGACGTATAACGTTCGAGTATTGTACTCACGCAAGCGCAAGCTGATATACCAGAAGTGGTATCTCAACTTAGATACCACCCGATGCACACATGCCCAGCCGGTCCAAACCGCCACAATGGGGACAGGAACCTTTGTGGTGGCCGCGCTGGCAACGGCGTTTCCCCAGATAAAACCTGCCAAAATAAACCTGTCCCTTTTTGGTAGGTTTGGGATGCTACAATCTGGCTTGTACTTGAAACGCATCAAAGGGGCCGCTATGGCAAAGGTAAAAATCAGCGACGTCGCGCGCGAGGCAGGAGTCTCGCTGGGCACGGTATCCAACGCGCTCAACCACCCCGAAAAGCTGCGCCCCGAGACCCTCAAACTCATCAACGACACCATCAATCGCCTGGGCTACCTGCCCAACCAAAGCGCTCGTCAATTGGCAGGCGGCACCACGAAGTCCTTTGGCCTCGTCCTCCCCCGCCTCGACCACGGCTTTTCGCTCCAAATTGCCAGCGGTGCCCACAACGAGGCGCGCAAGCACGGCTATGACTTACTCATCGCCAACGCCGACAACGACGATATTCTCCAGGACCATTACCTGCGCTATTTTATGGGCACCCAGATGTCCGGCGTCATGGTCCAGCCCATGGCGTCTCCCGACTGGCACCCCGCCATGGCCAAGATGCCCGTGCCGATCGTCTATCTGGACATCCACTGTTCCGAACCCGGTTATTACGTGGCCGCCGACAACGAGGCACAGGGGCGCATTATCGCCGAGCTCGCCATCGCCCGCGGCGCGCACCATATCACCGTTGTGGGCAGAGCTGCATTTATGCAGCTCACCCTGCGCGTGCTTGGCATTCACAAGGCCCTTGCCCTGCACCCCGATATCAAGATCGAAGTCATCGACGCCGGCGAATGGAATACCGCTGCCGACGGCTACGGCATCGGTGCCCAAATCGCCGAGCGCCCCGCGGACGAGCGCCCCGACTTCGTGGTCGGCCTCACCGACGTACTGGCCTCGGGCGTCATCTCGGCGCTGGTCGATAAAGGCATCTCCGTCCCCGAGCAGGTCCGCGTGGCCGGCTGCGACGGCAATCCGCTCGCCTGGAGCGGGTCGGTCCCACTCACCACGGTGGCACCGCCGGGCTACGAAATTGGCCGCAAGGGCGTGCAGCTCCTCATGGAGCAAATCGAGAACAAGCCCGCCGCCAAGACCAAACGCGTCCGCATCGGCTCCGCCGCGCGCACCGTCACCGCGGTCACGGCCATCGAGGACATCAACCGCCAAGAACTCGTGCGGCCGTTCCTGCTGGAACGCGCCAGCACTCAGGCAAGCAGCCAGGCCGAAGCCACCGCCATCAACCTGGGCGCCTACCTGTAGTAAAAAGCGCCACAGCGGAAACAGCCCCGCTGTGGCGCTTTTTACTGGCCCCACGCCCATTAGCCAAGGCTACAGCTACGGATATTTATGGAATTCAATCCATATTTTCATGAATTATTTTGATAAAATGGATTCGGTTCCATATTTTTTGTAATTTCATAAGAATATTGATTTTGCTCCAATGTTTTCAGAACCAGGGAGAGGCTTTATGGATTTGATTGACCGCAAACAGTACCTCGACTGGCTCATTTCGTGGAAAGACTCGCATGTTATCAAGGTCGTTTCGGGCGTGCGTAGGTCCGGTAAATCGAAGCTATTCGAGATTTACCGTGGTCATTTGCGCGACCATGGAACCACAGATGCCCAGGTTATATCCCTCAACTTTGAAGATCTGGAGTTCGAGTCTCTTACGTCGTATAGAGCACTCTACGACTACGTTTCCGCCAGACTCGTCCCCGATAAGATGAACTACGTTTTTCTGGACGAGATACAGCATGTCGAGCACTTCGAAAAAGCCGTCGACAGCCTGTTTATCAAAGACAATGTCGATCTCTACATAACCGGTTCCAACGCCTATCTGCTCTCGAGCGAGCTGGCAACCTTACTATCCGGTCGCTACGTAGAGCTCAAGATGCTGCCCCTCTCCTTTAAAGAGTTTTGCTCGGCAAAAACCAATGGCGGAAAGGCTCCTACCCAGCTGTTTGACGAGTACATCACCCGGGGCTCCTTTCCCTTTATCGCCGAAACGGGTATCCAGGGCTCCCAGGCGCGCGATTACCTTATGAGCCTCTACGACACCATAGTCATACGCGACGTTATCGAACGCCTGAAGGTCTCGGACGTCTCGACCCTGCGCGATATCACCAAGTTCCTACTCCATAACGTCGGAAGTCGAATCTCGGTTAAAAAAATCTCCGATACGCTCTCGTCCAACGGCAACAAAACCGACCAGAAAACCGTCGCCAAGTACCTCAAAGGCCTAACAGACAGTCTCGTGCTGTATTCAGCGCCGCGCTACAACGTACGCGGTCGACAGCTTCTTACAACAAACGGCAAATACTACGCCGTCGACCTTGGACTTAGAGGCGCTCTCGTCAAAACTCAGAGCAGCGACATCGGTCATATCCTCGAAAATGTTGTCTATCTCGAGCTCCTACGCCGCGGATACGACGTCTACGTGGGCGATATCGATGATGGGGAAATCGATTTTGTTGCCCTAGGCTCAGACGAGACGGCCTACTTTCAGGTTTCAGCCACCACGCTCGACGAAACTACCCTCAACCGCGAGCTGGCCCCCTTTAACAAAGTCCGAGACAACTATCCCAAGACACTTCTTACGCTCGACACGCTATTTGCTGACGCAAACTACGAAGGAGTTCGCAAGCGCAACGTAATCGACTGGCTCTTGGAGTAACTCGTAACGTCCAAAGCCCCGCCGACCCCTTGCCAAGGCAGCTGCCTCGGTCGCTTAAAGCACAAAGCCCCTCTTATCGGCCAAAACTGTAGTCTAGGCGAGATAAGAGGGGCTGGCTGTATCGACGCTTCCGCGCGGGCGTCGTCGTCACCGCTAGCGGCAGACAACGTCCACGGGCACGTTCAGAATCTTGGATATAGATGCGGCCACCCGGCTAAGCGGTTGGCCGCATCTTTAGAATGCTATTGAAATGGCTCGGGCGCAAACGCTAGCGCACGGCCTTGACCGCCGCCGTCAGATCGAACAACGAATCGAGCACGGCCTCGCAGCCATCTACCACGTCCTGCGGCAGCGGCACGATATCGGGAACAGCAAAGACATGGCAGCCGGCCGTGATGCCCGAGACGCAGCCGTTGCGCGAATCCTCGACCACAGCGCATTCCTCGGGGGCAAAGCCCGCGCGCTCGCAGGCAAGCAGATACATCTCGGGATCGGGCTTGCCGTGCACGACGTCCTCGCCGCAAGTCACCGTCTCAAACTTGTTAAAGAGGCCGACCATCTTAAGGTTGCGCTCGGCCGTAACGAGGCGCGACGACGTTGCAAGGCCCACGTGATAGCCCGCAGCCAGCAGGTCGTCTATGCACTCGGCAGCGCCGGCCTTAAGCTCCAGATCGGTCTTGACCATCTCGTCGCGAATCTCCTTGTGGCGATGATAGAGCGCCTCGGCGGTTTCTCTGCTGCCGTAATGCGCCTCAAGGATGTCCATGACATCGGGCAGTGTGCGACCGATAAACTGATGAATCAGCGTGTCATCAATCGCAACGCCCAGCTCAGCAGCGGGCGCTTTCCATGCCTTGATGCCCAGACGCTCGGTATCGACCAGCGTTCCGTCCATGTCAAAAATAACAGCCTTAATCATATCGGTCCCCTCACCGGATTGCATTACTGCCACTCTACCGCACTTTACAAACTTGTATATAACGTATATAGCATATTGCACTTTCGTTACATAGATAGAAGTCTTATGACAAGCGGCTCGGTAGGATTATAGTTTTCGACCGAGTACTCAATGGTAAGGATCGTTTCATGCTTTCAGACACTACTGCACCTGCAGAGGAGCTTCAGGACAAACTCGCGACGCTCGAGCAGTTGCTTTTGGCATACGGACGCGTCGCCATCGGCTTTTCCGGTGGCGTCGACAGCAGCTTTTTGGCCGCGGTCTGCGCCCGCATCATGCCTGCCAGTACGCTTCTCGTTCACCTCACCACGCCGCTCATCGGCACGCCCGAACAGACCTCGTTTGAGCGATCAGTTGACGGGCACACCAATGAGGGGCCGCATTTTAAGCTCCCCGTGCTCAATCTTTCGGTCGATCAGCTGCAGCTCCCCCAAGTAGCCTGTAACGACGCCAATCGCTGCTACCACTGCAAGCACGCCGGCTTTACCGCGATCGTCAACCACGCCAAGTCGCTCGGCTTTCCCACCGTCATCGATGGCAGCAATGCAAGTGACCGCGGCGACTACCGCCCTGGTATGCGCGCGGCAAAAGAGCTCGGCGTACGCTCCCCTCTCATGGAGGTCGGCTTTACCAAGGACGAAGAGCGCGAGCTGCTGCGCACATGGGGCTATCCTGTTTGGAACCTGCCGGCGGGAGCCTGTCTTGCCACGCGCGTCCCCACGGGCGAGGAGCTTACGCGCGAGAAGGTCTCCCTGATTCGCGCCTGCGAGGATTACCTGCACGATCTTGATTTGGCACAGGTACGCGCGCGCTTGGTCGGCGGCTGCATGCATATCGAGGCCGCACCCGCAGATGTCGCCAAGATTGCCGCCCTCGGCGGTGCCGACGTCGACGACAGGGGCAAGACCCCGCTGTCCGCCGCCATCGAATCCGCCCTGCGCGAGCTGGGCTGCGGTCATATCTCCCCCGAGGTCACCCCCTACATCCACGGCAACATGAACCTTTAGGTTACGCCGTTTTACAAACGGCGTAACTGCTCGGCGCTGCGCAGGCCCCGGGCACGGCAATCTGACGTTCAACTTCACGGGCGCGACCAAAAGGTCAGCGCCCGCTTGTTTCACGTCACCTTACCGCACCCGGAGCCTGCTCGCTCGCATATGCTCAACCTGGACTGCGTTAACTGACCTACCAAAAAGGGACAGGTTTATTATGGCAGGTTTTATCTGGGGAAATATCGCGAGGCAGTCGCCCCTCTAGCACCCATCAAACTTCGAGAGGCACTAGAGGGGCGACCCAGCTGCATCTACTTCTTCCGATATCGGCGGTTACGGCTCGTCGATGAACCCATTACTTCGATGAGCCCTTTATCCGCCATTTTTGGCAGATGGTAACGGACGGACGAAATTTTGACCCCCGATGCAACCGCTATTTCTCGCGCCGTCATATCCACTTCGGCGCTGAGAGCCTCCAGGATCCTATCCGCCGTCGAAGTTGACGACTCTCTGTTCATATCGATAATTTCAAACGTGTCATTGCCGCATTTTGACAGGACATGTTTATCCACAAGGTCCCCGCAGATCAGGCGAATGTCATCCGAATCCCACTTCAGGGCCTCTCGTATTTTTTGAACATCGCATACGCACCCATGCTCCCGCATAAACATGAGCAATGTTTCCTCGCGATCTGTCAGCTCGGTGCCCACATGGCTCTGAATCCACGTGCGGTTTTCAGCAAGCTCCGCCCCGTGCCGGGAAAGCAGCACCGTAAACGAATCGGCCTTAACGATAAATTTCGGCCTGCCAAGCGAACGAGACTCCATCTCGCGAATCATAGCCGGGATACCAGATCCCTGGCTTTCCGCAACGGCCCCCTCGGCATGCTCTAACGGCGTCGCCCCCATTAGGCTCATAAGCTTTGGATTTCGGCAGCGCGATTCCCCATCTGCAAGATTGTCCACCGTCTTTCCGCCCCAAAGCCCGCCAGGGTTTTTGATCTCTATTCTGTCTGGATAGATATCGACACTCACGGCCTGCCCCACAAACATGGGCGAATATTCTCGATGGATGCAGGCATTTGCCAAGGCCTCGCGCAAAACCTCCTGGGGAACTTCCCAATCCTCCCTTCTGCCAGCGCCTTGCACTATCGCCGCTTTGCGCAAGTTTCGTCCAATCGCGGCAAGAGCATCTTCGATGCAGGCCGGAATCGGGCCATCGCACAACTGGCGGTCAATAAACCGGGGTTGCCCGGGCGCAGATTTTTCCACATCGGAATGAACGGCGACATCGATTATCAGTTTGGGATAGAACTGCTGGGGGTAAATTCCCGCCGACAGAAGCCCTGCGAGCTTCACGGCACCATCCTTTGTAGTGATATTGAGTCTGACCAGCTGCTTTTCCAGCGTATCGGCCCCGCGCAAAACGCGCGGGGTCTGCAGCCGGCGATTTGCGATAATAGACCGCACGACATCTGGATCCAAATCCTCGACTGTTGCCTCCGAAACCACCGTGCCGTCTGCATCGCTCGGAAGCAACGCACTCTGCAGCTCATATAGCTCAGCGGGTGACATCTTGATATCTTTATCATCCACGCGCTTGTAGCTACCGTTCTGCACGCCGCGCGCGCCGATATAGCAAGGCTTCGCTTTAAGCTCAAGTTCAAAGATGCGCACCAGAAGCACCTGGAGCCCGTCGACCTCGCCTCGATCAAGCTCGTACCGCGGCGCATGGGTCACCACTGCCGCCGAGCCCCCGTCTCCGATACCCGAAACAAACTGATCGCGTACCCTATCGATAGCAAAGTTAGCCGAAGGAACAAATCCTTCGGCTTCGTTCAGGCCCAAAATAATGAGCCCACCCGCAGTGTTCGCAAAAGCGCTCACTGTCTCCCATACGTCTGCGCTCAATTTACTCGTGCAGGCTTTAACTTCTACCGATGCGTCATCAGTCCCCCGCCTGCGAAGGCGCTCAACGATAAGGCCAAGAGGTTCATCCAGCAGCATTGGCATTCCGTCTCTCTAAAACGATAGATTTATCTCTCTAAAGTATAGTATATCTCTCTAACTTTAGAGAGATAAGCATCTTTTTTTAGAGAGATAAACTGAATTCGCTGGTAGATTAACTAAGGCTGTCTATCTAACCGGCCTCCTCTTTAGAGAGACATTTAGAGAGACGTGCGCGACCTCTATAAGCACGGGCTCCACTCTTTAACCTGCCAAAAAGGGACAGGTTTATTTTGGCAGGTTTTATCTGGGGAAACGCAAATAGGGCCGTGACACCCATACGGCGTCGCGGCCCTTTTCCTTGGAGAAGGATCAATTGATTGAACGGGATGACCGTTCTAGTCTTCGAGTCCGCTATTGATGAGCTCCGCAATCTCAACGGGATCGGTGCTCGCGCGCACCTTGTCACGGAAGCCGGCGTCCATCAGCATCACGGCAGCCTTGGAGAGCAAGCGCAGGTGCGTGGTTCCTGCCTCGCCGGCAGGCACGTACAGCGCGAGCGCAACATCGACGGGCACACCATCGAAGCTCGGCCATTCAACGGGCTCGACCAGCTTAAGCACGGCAACGCCCGGCGTGTGGATAGCATCGCTTTTGGCATGTGGAACGGCAAAACCGGCGACAAGGCCAGTCTCGGCCTCGTTCTCGCGAGCCATGAAGGCAGTCTCTACGGCAGATGCGTCGTCAGCAAAGCCGAGCTCGACGGCCTGATCGGACAAATAATGCAGGGCATCCTCGCGCGAGGCGGCGGTATACCCTATCGTCACTTGGTTGGCAGATACAAATCCCATGGAAACCTTCCTTACAACACAGACCTGACCGCAACTTCGATGCCGTCGGCGTCCAAACCGTACTTGTGCAGCAAATCGACCGCAGGGCCGGACTCGCCATACACATCGCGCACGCCGACGCGACGCATCGGCACCGGATACTGCTCCGCTAGCACCGAGGCAACGGCCTCGCCAAGACCGCCGATAATCGAATGCTCCTCGGCAGTGACCACGCGACCGGTCTTCTTGGCGCTGGCTACAACCAGGCGTTCGTCGAGCGGCTTGATCGTATGCATGTTGATGACCTCGGCATCGATGCCATCGGCAGCGAGCGCCTCGGCAGCCTCAAGCGCCTCGGCGACCATAAGGCCACAAGCGATGATGGTCACATCGGACCCCTCGCGCACGACCACGCCGCGACCAATCTTGAACTCATAGTCCTCGCAGTCGTTGATGACCGGTGTTGCCAGGCGGCCGAAGCGCATGTAAACCGGGCCCTCAAACTCATAGGCGGCGCGCACACAGGCACGAGCCTCGACGTCGTCGGCGGGAACGACCACCGTCATACCCGGAATCGTGCGCATGAGTGCGATATCCTCGCAGCACTGGTGCGTGGCGCCGTCCTCGCCCACCGAAATGCCGGCATGAGTAGCGCCAATCTTGACGTTGAGGTGCGGGTAGCCGATGGAATTGCGGACCTGCTCGTAGGCGCGACCGGCGGCAAACATCGCAAAGGTGCTCGCAAAAGCAACGCGGCCCGTGGTCGCGATGCCGGCGGCAAGACCCATCAGGTTGCTCTCGGCAATGCCGGCGTCGCAGAAGCGCTCAGGGTGCGCAGCCTTAAACTTACCGGTCTGCGTGGCGGCGGCCAGGTCGGCATCGAGAACCACAAAGTCATCGCGCTCATTGCCCAGCTCGACAAGTGCCTCGCCATAGCTAACGCGCGTGGCGACTTTCTTGACGTCTGCCATTAGAGCTCCTCCCCTGCTGCTGCGAGCTCGGCCATGGCCTGCTCAAACTGTTCATCGTTGGGTGCCTTGCCGTGCCAGCCCACCTGGTTTTCCATAAAGGAGACGCCCTTGCCCTTCACCGTCTCGGCGATAATGGCCACGGGCGAGTCGCTCACTTTGCGGGCCTCGGCAAAGGCGGCGGCAATCTGCGCCATGTCGTTACCGTCGGCGAGCTCGATCACATGCCACTTAAAGGCGCGGAACTTGTCAGCGAGCGGCATGGCCGAGTTGACTTCATCGATCGTGCCGTCAATCTGCAAGCCGTTGTGGTCGACGACGGCAACAAGATTGTCGAGCGCATGGTTGCCGGCGAACATGGCCGCCTCCCACACCTGGCCTTCCTCGCACTCACCGTCGCCCAGCAACGTGTAGACACGGTAGCCGTCGCCCCAGTGCTTAGCGGCAAGCGCCATTCCAACTGCAGCAGAGATGCCCTGACCGAGCGATCCGGTGGACATATCGATGCCAGGGGCGTCGTTCATGTTGGGATGGCCCTGCAGTCGGCTGCCAATATGACGGAGCGTCTCGAGCTCTTCGACGGGAAAATAGCCGCGATTTGCCAACACCGAATACAGGCCCGGCGCCGCGTGACCCTTGGAGAGCACAAAGCGATCGCGATCGGCCTTGTGAGGGGCGGCAGGATCGATATTCATTTCCTCAAAGTACAGATACGTCATGATGTCGGCAGCACCGAGCGATCCACCCGGGTGTCCCGACTTGGCCGCGTGAACCGCAGTCACGACACCCTTCCTGACCTCATTGGCGACCTTCGCCAGCTCCTGGTTGGTCATACGAATTCCTCTCTTGAGAACAACCCCGGCACCGGATGACGCGATGCCGGGGCAATCCACTCGTTAAGCCTGAGCGACGACCTTCTGCCAGTCAGCCTCAAAAGAGGCGAGGCCCTGGTCGGTCAGCGGATGATGCAGGCACTTCTTGAGAGCGGCCATGGGCACGGTCGCAATATCGGCACCGAGTAGCGCGGCCTGGGTCACGTGGTTGGGCGTACGAACCGAGGCGGTGATGATCTCGACGGTGTCGTCGACGTTCTTGCCCGTCCAGTCGTAGTTCTTAATGCAGGTCACGACGTTGTCGAGCTGCGAGATACCGTCCTCGGCGATGTCATCGAAACGACCGACAAACGGGCTGATGTAGCGAGCACCGGCATTGGCGGCCATAAGGGCCTGCGTCGGCGAGAAGACGAGCGTCATGTTGACGCGCACGCCAGCATCGGCCAGTGCACGGCAGGCGGCAAGGCCGGCCTCGCACACGGGAAGCTTGACCACGATGTTGGGGGCGAGGGCGGCAAGGCGCTTGCCCTCCTCGATCATACCCTCGGCAGTGGTAGCGGTAGACTCGGCGGAAACGGGCAGGCCCTCGCAGAGCTCGGCAATCTTGAGCATATGCGGCTCAAAGTCGGCAAGCTTGCCGCCGGTCTTGGCGTACAGGGACGGGTTGGTGGTAACACCGGCCAGGCAGCCCCAGCTCTTGGCCTCGGCGATCTCGTCCAGATTGGCAGTATCGATAAAGAACTTCATGGTGCAAACTCCTTCGAAGGAATCCAAAACTCAAAAAATAGGACAAAGGGGATGTCCCTTTGTCCTATGTGCCGGGCCTGCGGCTGGGACATGCCCCAGGCCCGGCGTCGTGTAGGAAAAGCTACTTAGTCCTCGAGAGCCTTCTCGATGCGGCTCGTGACGCCCTTGAGGTTAAGACCGACGACGTACTGCTTGATCGGGCGCTTGATGTGCTCGATCACAAAGCGCTTGCCGTCGATGTCCTGGGCAGCGAGGTTGCGATAGAGCTTCTCGACCTGCTCCTTGACCTCGGGATCGTTGAACGCATAGTGGCCGGAGACATCTAGGATCTTCAGGCTGAGCTCATCGTCGGCAAGGATGTCATCGACCTGCAGGTTGACGTCGTCGCCAGTCATCCACTTGCGCCAGCGCTCGGTCTTGATAGCCTTGACCAGCAGCGTGTGATACAGGTCGGAGGGGTCATCGCACAGACCGTTGTCGACCAGGATCTGCTCGGTGGCGCAGAGCTTGAGGTAGGCGCGGGTCTCCTCGGTGCCATACTGCGGAGCGACGTTGGAGGCGGTCACGTGTGCCGGGATGTGCTCGAGCAGCGTCGCGTCGTCCAGATAGTCGGCGTTGTGCTCCTTCAGGCCCACGCCATAGCGCTTGGCCATATCGGCAAGCTCGCGGGCGTTCTTGAAGTTGTAGTGACCGACCTGCTCCGTCCAGCGGGTAAGGGTGCCGGTCTGGCCGACGATAAAGGTGGGCATGGGGCAGCCGCGCTTCTCGAGCTCGGGCTGCAGCTGAGAAATGAACTCCTCGTACTTATCGGTAGAGGTCAAGCCGCCATTGGTCTCCTCGGTACCGACCTCATAGGCGACCTCGGGCAGGTTATGCTCGCGACGGTACTGCTCAAGGTAGTCGATAAGATCGATCGTGCGGCGAAGCACCACGTCGAGCGGAATAACCTTGCCGATCTGATAGGGGTCCTTGGTGGGGTCGACCATCAGCAGGTCAAAGCCCGCCTCCATGTCGGCGACGAAGGACTTGCGGGCGAGCTCCATGGCCTCGTCCTCGGGCAGGTGGGCGTTACGCTCCTCGTCGCGCTGCCACGGACCGCCGTGATCGCGGCACAGGTAGTACGGACCGGTGTAACCCACCTCGTCGGCAACCTTCTTGATGTCGGCGGCAAAGCGCGTCTGGTCCCAACCGTTGACGTAGCCGGCGCCCATCTCGTCCATATCGACCTGGTTGCGGCTGGCGATAAACATGGGCGGGAAATCCTCGTCCTTGGCAAGCTCGAACACGGCCTGAATCAGGTTGGGGCTCATGGGGCCAATGCCGACCATGGTTGCGTGATCGCCGCTATCCTGCAGCTTGAGCATGCCCTGAACGGCCTGACGGATGGTGAGGTTGGACATTTTGTTCTCCTTCTCCAGAGGATTTTTGACAAAAGTTCCCTGGGACCCAGATGTGGGCCCTATCAGTACGGATGGATTTTGTTGTGTAGGGGCGGTTGTGCGGAGTCAAATCCATCCCTCCGCACAACCGGAGTCCTTAAAGGTTTACTTGGCCTGCTTATCGAGCGTGGGCTTCATGGCAATCAGGATTGCAGCGGCGACCACGGCGCCAATCACGATGTCCAGGCAGAACAGCGCGACGTTGTTGGTGGCAAGGGCGACGATAAAGCCACCGTGCGGGACGTAGCAGTCGATGCCCTGGAAGGCGGCAAGTGCCGCACCCACGGCAGAGCCGATGCAAATGCCGGGCAGGGTGTGACCGAGGTCCTTGACCGCGAAGGGGATAGCGCCCTCGGTAATACCGATGCAGCCCATGAACAGCGCGGAGATGCCCATCTGGCGGTCAGCGTCATCGAACTTGTTCTTGGCGATGAGCGCAGCGAGGCCACAGGCGATCGGGGGAACGGCGACGGCGACGCGGAACATACCGTTAGGACCGTAGATACCGGAGGCCATGATGGCCATGGTGAAGGTCGAGGCGGTCTTGTTGATGGGGCCACCCATATCGAACGCGGTCATAACGCCAATGACCAGACCCAGGACAACTGCGGAACCGCCCTGCAGGCTGCCGAGCACGCCGGTGAGCCAGTCCATCACAAAGCCAAGCGGCGTGGCCAGGATGTAGATATAGGCCATGCCCAGGACAAGCGAGGTCAGAATCGGGATGATCAGGATGGGCATGATGGTCTGGATGGTGTTGTTGACCTTCCAGGTCTTCATCCAGCGGACAAAGTAGCCGCAGATGACCGCCATGATCATGGCGCCCAAGAAGCCGGTCGAAACGCTGTTGCCGTTAGGGGTAACGACTGCGTTATTGACCAGGTAGCCCAGGACAAAACCGGGGGCGAGCGCGGGCTTGCCGGCCATCGAGTAGGAGATGTATGCCGCAAGCACCGGGATCATCATGGAGATGCCGGCCATGCCGATGGTGTTAAGGCTCACCATCAGCGGGTTCGTAACCTCCATGCCGTTGGCGCCGGCGGTACCGGATGCCAGCGAGAAGGCAAGAAACACGCCGCCGATAACGACAATGGGGATAAAATAGGAAACGCCGGTATTGAATGCATTGAGCAGCGTCTTGCCAGGATCGGCAAAGATAGACTGCTTGGACGCCGGTGTCGGGGCCTGCGGGGCAGCGGAGACGGCCTTCTTCTCTGCCTTGGCCTCGGCCTTGGGCGCGTCAACGGCGCCACCCGTCGCCTTGATGATCTCAATGGCCTGGTCGATGATCTTTACCGGATCGGCGATTACATCAGAGGTGCCGACCTTCAGGAACTTGCCCTCGGCCATCTTCTGCTCAAAACGGTCCTCGTTCTCGACACCCACGTCGACGGACTCCAGGACCAGGTCGGCGGAGTCCACGTCTTCCTGCGTGAGCTCATTCTCGATACCCAGGCCACCCTGAGCCTCGACCTTGCACTCGATGCCACGGGCGGCGCATTCATCCTGAATCGCCTTCTGGGCCATATACGTGTGGGCGATACCCACAGTACAGGCGGCAACGCCTACGATCTTCATTGCTTCCCTCTTTTCATAGAGTTGCGTGCGCAAGACACCGTTTGCGGAGGCCTCCGGAGCATCCCCTGCCGTTTGGACTTGCTGTCTTTTCGACAAGAACAATATAGGTGCTCGTTTTTCTTAATGCCAGCTTATTTCGGTAAACGCGCAGGTCAGAGCGTTGGTTATGCGATTTAGTTATGCGTTTAACCAAAAATGAATCCTGCGATTTTGCCCTCGATTTCAAAAGTCAAGAAGTATTTGATTTTCTCGGTAGACGGCAGATGCGCATGCCGGTCACAAATTTCGACCCCACCCGTATGCCGCATTTGTTGCATACTCATATGAAAGGAAAAAGCCGCTCACCGAAGCGTATCCTTCACCAAGACTCAAAGTCATCATGTTGGAAAATGCTCATCTGTCGGAAGGAGTCGCTGTGGCAAAACAGCGCGTTACGATCGCAGACGTCGCTCGAGAGGCGGGAACCTCGACGGCAAGCGTCTCGTATTACCTCAACGACAAACGAGAAAAGCTTAGCGAGAAGACGCAGAACAAAATCGCGCGCGTCATTAAGGAACTCGGATACGTTCCCAACGCCCAAGCGCAGACGCTCACCGGCAAGCAAACCCACGTCATTGCCATCATCATTTTGGATAACACCAACAAATGGGCGGGGCTCGTTCTCAATGGCATGGAGCAGGTCATGCTCCCCGCGGGCTACCAGACGGTCGTTTGCACGAGCAACTTTAACCCCGAGACCGAGCTCATGTACGTCGACAAGATGCTCTCGCTGGGCGTCGATGGCTTTATCATCCAGCCCACGGCAAACTTCAAAGCCGTGCATGACCGCATTAGACGCGCCGGCAAGCCGGTCGTCTTTTTCGATGCGGCCATCTATAGCCCAGGTACCAGCTGGATCAAAACCAACCTTTACGACGGCGTGTACAACGCCACACAGGCACTCCTCGACGCCGGCTACGAAGATTTCTTTTCCATTGCCGCCAACATGACCGAAATGCGCACCCGCATGGAGCGTTTTCAGGGGTATGCCGAGGCGCTGGCAGCGAACGGGCAGCTCTACAAAGCGATTCCCATCGATCACAACAAGCCGTCAATCAACGAGCTCACCGAATACTTTAAATTCAAGTTCAATCCCGCCAAGCGAACCCTTATCTTCGTGCAAAATCAGTGGGCACTTCCCCGTGTCTACAAGGCCCTCCAGCCAATGGCCCATCTGCTTCCGCAGCAAATCGGCCTTTTGGGACTCAACTGCGAAGACTGGACTAATCTCACCACACCGACCGTCTCCACCATCATCGAGCCCGTCGACCAAGAAGGTCGCGAAGCAGCCGAGATGCTGCTCGCCCTACTTGACGGAAGCAGCGAACCCGGCGAGCAGCGCATTCTCGAGTGCAAGCTCAACTGGCTCGACTCCACCTCGATCTAGACCGCGGGACAAATGAATCAGTAGCGTTTGTCTCAAATCTTAAGTATTTGTTCGACAGAACGGCCCTTGCCGGCTCCTGCTAGACTGGTAGATTCCCAACCGTCCATCCAGGAGCCTCAATGTCGCGCAAGCCCGCCTACAAGCAAATACTTTCCATCGGCACCACCGTGGTGCTAGGGTTTGCGCTGTTTACGGGATCGCTTGACGGGGCGCCCAAGCTGCTGTCGCCGCAAAGCGATGAGCAAGCGGCGGCTCTGGCCGAAAAACAAAACGAGAGCCCCAGCCGCACCGACGACGAGGCAGACCTGGTTGCCCGGCTCGAATCGGGAACGGCGAGCTCCCCGGACCCTCAAAACGGCCAGGACTCTGGCGATGGCTCCGATTCCGCCGCAACCGACACCGATGACGACGTTTCCGCGGACAGTGCCGCCACCCCCATCGACGAGGTCGAAAACCCCGACCTCAACCGCGCCCGCGGTGTTTATCTCAGCAGCATTCCCGACTACGCCGGCAACCCCTACGTTGCCCTTCGCGCCGACAGCACGCACCCGCTCGGCACACCATCATTCACGCTCGATGAATACGATCGTGCCACCGAAGAGGGCTGCTTTAAGAAATTCTCCAAGCTCGACAGCCTTGGCCGCACCCGCAAAGCGCTCGCCTGCGTGGGCCCCGAATCGCTCGGTCAAGGCAAGCGCGGCGATATCTCGCGTATCCATCCTGCCGGTTGGCACCAGCAGCGCTACGGCTTTATTCCAGGCCAGAGCCTCTACAACCGCTGCCACCTTATCGCCTGGTCGCTCTGCGGCGAAAACGCCAATCGCAAGAATCTCCTCACCGGCACGCGCTATCTCAACGAAACGGGTATGCTGCCGTTTGAAGAGCAGATCCTCGACTACATCCACGACACAGGCAACCATGTGCTCTACCGCGTCACGCCCATGTATAACGAAGAGGAACTCGTCTGTCGCGGCGTTCGTCTGGAAGCACAATCGATCGAGGACCACGGCAAGACCCTCTGTTTCCATGTGTACTGCTATAACCTGCAGCCGCACGTGCAGATCGACTACGCCACCGGCCGCAACCAGGCCTCGGGGGACTAGCCCCCAACCGCGACATGAATCGATTTGCAACCCCAGGGATCAAAAAGGGCCGCCCTGGAGCGCCCAGAGCGGCCCTTGCATCGGCGCGTATGTTACAGGCAACGCCACACGTTACTTGGCGCGGCCTTCCTCATAGCGCTCGACCAGCTTGGCCTGAACGTCATAGGGAACCTGCTCATAGCCAGCGGGCTTCATGGTAAAGTCACCCGTGCCGCGCGTGATAGAGCGCAGGCGCGTCGAGTAATCCGTCAACTCGGCCAGCGGCGCCTGGGCGATGACCACGGTGTCGCCGCGCTCATCGGTCTCCATGCCCGTCACGCGACCGCGCGATGCCGAGATGTCGCCCATCACGGCGCCGGCGTAGCTCTCGGGGATAGTCACCGTGATTTCCTCGATGGGCTCCAGCACCACTGGGTCGGCATCGGCGCATGCCTTGCGCAGGCCGATGCGAGCCGCCGCGCGGAACGCCATCTCATTGGAGTCGACGCTGTGATACGAGCCGTCGTACACAGCCACGCGAATGCCCGTAAGCGGGTAGCCGGCAATGATGCCGTCCTTCATGGTCTCCTGGACGCCCTTGTCCACGGCGGGGATGAGCGAACGCGGGATGCGGCCACCCACGACCTCGTCCACAAACTCATAGCCGTCGCTCGTGCCGTCGGGCCCAATGAGCGGCTCCACGCGCAGCCAGCAGTCGCCGTACTGACCGGCACCGCCTGTCTGCTTCTTGTGGCGGCCCTGGGCACTTGCCGTGCGGCGGATGGTCTCGCGATACGGAATGCGGATCGGCACGCTCTTGGCCGCGACCTTGGTGCGGTCCTCCAGACGGTTAAGCAGCACCGAGACCTGTGCCTCGCCTACTGCGGAAATGATGGTCTGACCGGTCTCCTCGTCGCGGTCGATGCTCATGGTCGGATCGGCCTTGCATGCCTTCTCGATAAACGTATAGAGCTTCTCCTCGTCGCCGCGGTTCTCAGCCTCGATGGCGATACGGTACTGCGAGTTGGGGAACTTGAACGCCGCCGCCTCGACCTTACCGGTAATGGAGAGCGTGTCGCCCGTCTCGGCAGCCAGCTTGGGCGCCACGATGATGTCGCCGGCATAGGCGTGACCGACCTCGGTCATGTCGCGGCCGCACATCACATACAGATGAGCCAAACGGTCGCTCTTGCGCGTACGGGCGTTGACGAGCTCAAGACCCGGCTCAAGCGTGCCCGTCAGCACCTTGATAAAGCTGATACGACCCTGCTGCGGATCTGCCAGCGTCTTAAATACAAACGCCACCGGACGGTCATCGTCACTCGAGATCTTGAGCGAATCGCCGTCGATGAGCGGCATCTCGCCGTAGTCGGTCGGCGCGGGGAAGTACGTGGCGATGTCGTCCATCAGCGAGTTGACGCCCTGCTCCTTAATGCAATCGCCCGCAAAGACCGGCACAAAGATGCGCTCGGCAATTGCCTTCGACAGCAGGCCCTCGAGCTCCTCCTGCGTCAGCGTCTCCTCGCCTTCCAAGTACTTCATCATCAGCTCGTCGTCGGCCTCGGCCACCAGCTCGCACAGATGGTCGTGGGCCTCCTCGGCCTGGGCACGATACTCCTCGGGGATCTCCGATTCAACGGCCTCGACGCCGTTGCAGTGGCGCGCCTTCATGCGCACCAGGTCGATGATGCCGTCAAAGTCCTCGCCCTCGCCCCAGGGAAGGGTCACGGCGCCCAGACGCGTGCCAAAGCGCTCCTGCAGCAGGTCCATCGTGGTCGCAAAGCTGGCCTCGGAGCGCGACAGGCGGTTTACGAACACCGCACGCGCCAGACGCAGGTCCTCGGCGGCATACCAGAGCTTAACCGTCGTAGGCTGTGGGCCGGCCTCGGCGTCGACCACAAACAGAGCCGTCTCGCAGACGCTCATCGCGGCAAAGGCGTCGCCGATAAAATCGGGGTAGCACGGGGCATCGAGCACATTGATGCGTGCGCCCTTCCAGTCGATCGGCGCGATGGTCGTCGAGATGGAAAATGCACGCTTGACCTCTTCGGGGTCATAGTCGAGCGTAGGCTTGGTGCCGTCGTGGCCGCCCAGGCGGGCGGTCTTGCCGGAAAGGTGGAGCATGGCTTCGGCGAGTGAAGTCTTGCCCACCCCGCCTTGGCCTACGAGCACCACGTTCCTTACGTTACCGGTCTTGGGAGCACCCATGATGACCTCCTTGCAGGGCCGCGCGCAATGCGCGACGCCAACGGGGAGAGTTCGCGGTCGGTGCCATCCCGGGAGCAGCATGGTCGGCAGCCGAGCCGACTCACCCTCCAAATGTCCTATGCCACCACCCTACCCTCACGGGCGGCTGTCCATGCATACCTTTCGGCGCACGTATGAATACAGGCGGCGAGAGGAAGAGACAGGCTTGTGAGGCGATTATTGAACCCCGTCGATGTAAACAAAAAGCCGCCACAGACCGTAAGGCCTGCGGCGGCTTCGCCTCAATTACTAATAGTTGAGTAAATACCTGAGCCTACCCCTCGATACGGCTCAAGAACTCACGGGTGCGCTGCCCACGCGGATGGTCGATGACCTGCTCGGCAGGACCCTCCTCGACAATGCGGCCGCCATCCATAAAGACCACGCGGTCGGCAACATCGCGCGCAAACTGCATTGCGTGGGTCACGATCACCATCGTCATATTCTGCGCGGCAAGGTCTTTAATGACACGCAGCACCTCGGCCGTCAGCTCGGGATCGAGTGCCGAGGTCGGCTCGTCAAAGAACAGGATCTCCGGGTCGAGCGCTAGGGCGCGGGCAATACTCACGCGCTGCTGCTGACCGCCCGAAAGCTCACACGGCACCTTGTTCTCGTTGCCCACAAGCCCCATCTGAGCAATCAATTCATGCGCACGAGCTTCTGCCTGCTCGCGCGGGCGCTTAAGCACGCGGATCGGCGCGTCGATGATGTTTTTCATCACGGTATAGTGCGGAAACAGATTGTAGTTCTGAAACACTAGGCCAAACCGCGAGCGCGCTTGCTTGGGCACATCGCCCTTCGCATAGACCGCGCCCGAACCCGCATCCGTCGCAACGGCAAGGTCACCAAACGAGAGTGAGCCTCCGTCGAGTGTCTCGAGCAGCGTGGCACACCGCAGCAGCGTGGACTTGCCGCCACCCGAAGGTCCGATAATCGCCACGACCTCGCCACGCTTCACCTCAAGCGAGATATCCTTGAGCACCTCATTGCCGCCAAACGCCTTGCGCGCGTTTTCGATTTTCATCACTGAGTTAGTCATGATAATAGTCCAGCTTCTTTTCGGCGGCGCCCAGCAGCATCTCGACCACAAAGTTAAAGACCCAGTAGATCAGCGCCGCGATCGCAAACGGCACCATGCTCACCTGCGAGGCGACCAGCGCCTTGGCCGTCGAGAACATCTCACCCACGCCAATGGCAAACGCCAGCGACGTGTCCTTGACCAGCGTGATGATCTCGTTGCCCATCGCCGGCAGAATACGCTTGGCGACCTGCGGCATCACGATATACAGAAACGTCTGCACGCGCGAATAGCCCAGCACCTCGGCAGCCTCGTATTGACCGCGCGGAATGGACTGCAAGCCCGAGCGATAGATCTCGGCAAAGTAACCGGCGTAGTTGATGATGAACGCTACGACGCACGCCGTCCACTTGGAATCGGGCGTGAGCGAAATGCCAAACACGTAGTACGGGGCAAAGTAGATGGCAAACATCTGCAGCATGAGCGGCGTGCCGCGCATGACCGAGATATAGATGCGCGCAATCCAGCGAAGCGGCGCGATTTTGCTCATGCGCATAAACGCCACGGGGATTCCCAGCGGAATCGACCCCAGCAGCGTCAGCACAAACAACTGCAAACTGACCAAGAATCCCTGGCCAAGCATCTGCATCATGACCTGAATAGACATTACTTGAGCACCCAATTATCGAAAGATAGACCATAGCTTGAATACTTGTCGCACAGGTCCTTGACTGTGCCGTCCTCGTAGAGCGCCTTGAGCGACTCGGTCACGGCGTCGGCTGACTTGGTGTCGCCCTTCTTAAAGCCGACGGCGTAGTGCTCGCTGGACAGCGGCTCATCAAGCTGCGTATAAGCATCAGGCTTGGCGGCAAGCTGATACTGGGCAATCGAAAGGTCGCAAGCCACGGCATCGACCGCGCCGCTCTCGAGCTGCATAAAGGCCGTGTTGTACTCGCCGATCGTGTCGAGCGTGGCAAACGTCGCCGCCAGATCCTTCTGGTCACCCTCGAGCACATCCTGCGCAGCGGAATCGGTCTGGGTAATCACGGTCTTGCCGGCAAGATCGTCCCAGCCCTTGATGCCCGCGTCCTTCTTGACCACCAGCACCTGCTCGTTGAGCATGTACGGCTCGGAGAACGTGTAGTCGTCCTCGCGGCCCTCCATGGTAAAGCCGTTCCAGATGCAGTTGATGGCACCCGAGTTGAGCAGCGTATCCTTGGCATCCCAGTCGATGGCCTCGTATTTGACCTCCCAGCCCTGCTTATCGGCAACAGCCTTGGCCAGATCGAGATCAAAGCCGGTGTACTCGCCATCGTCGCCCACAAAGCCGTACGGAGGATAGGACTTATCAAAGCCCACCACGAGCTTCTTGGACTCCGCAGCGCCCTTCACGTCCTTGGCCGCGGCAGAACCAGCAGCGGAGCCCTTGCCGGCACCACCGCCGCAGCCTACCAGGCCAAGGCCTAGAACCGTAGCGAGCGAACCGGCTAGACCAACAAACTGACGACGAGACATATCGGTATTCATGGTATTCCCCCTTGGTGGCACTTTAGTTAAGTAAAGTGAGTCGTGTAACGTTCAGAATCATACACTTTAGCGTGATAGAGCACAAGGCGAGTTTGCCCGCCGCGTGAGGGGTGTGGGGGTTAAGTTTCCTGCTCTACAGTCCTGCTCACGACGGAGGCCACATTAAGTGGCCTCCTGTTCGTGCGGAACTCGCGATAAACTTAACCCCCACACCCCTCACGCGGCGGGCAACCGTCGTTGGGCTTATCACTGACACGAATAAACCGCTTGTATATCGTCTGCTGGCTTGGCACGGTACAATACTTGCAGCTTTAATTCATGAATAAGTGGAGTTATTGATGGCAGAATCTCGTGCGGAGCGTAGGGCTCGTCGTGCTTTGATCGAGGCGGCTGAGGGGTCAGAGGAGAAAAAATCTTCTCAGAAATCCAAGTCGTCTCAGGACGCGAAGGGTAAGTCGGCCAAGGGCAAGGCTAAGGCCAAGCGTCCCGGCTCTCGTCGGAACGAGGATAAGGCATCTCAGACTCGCTCCAAGCGCTCGCATAAAGATCGGGTTTCGTCTGCGCGTAAGGCTGTGGACCCCAAGTCTCCTTGTTCCATCATGAAAGCTTGCGGTGGGTGTACGGCGCTCAATCGTCCTTATAAGAAGCAACTCGCCGCCAAGCAGGCTGCTATGGAGGAGCTTTTTGCTTCGCTTTGTGAGCGTGAGGGCATTGCTGTAGATCCTATTCGTGGCATGGGTGTCACCCTGGGCGACCCGGGCAAATATCCTGCGCCGCGTGGCTTTCGTCACAAGGCTGCCACTCCCTTTGCTCCCGGTAAGGAGGGCGCCGTCCGTTGCGGTTTCTTTGAGCGCGGCACGCACAAGATCGTTGCCGTACCCGAATGCCCCGTCGAGGCACCGGGCACCCGTCAGATTCTCAACGGCATCGCACGCGAAGCTGAGCGGCTGCATATTCCCGCCTTTAATGAGGACAAGCATCTTGGTTTACTTCGCTATGCCGTCATCCGCTGCGGTTGGCGTACCGACCAGGTCATGGTCACGCTCGTGACCGCTCAGCGCGACTTGCCGCATGCGCAGGAGTTCTTTGAGGCTGTCGCCGCACTCAATCCGCACATCGTCACCGTCGCCCAAAACATCAACGGACGTCCCGGCAACGCCATCCTCGGCGAGGAAACCCGCATTGTATATGGCGCCGAGTGCATGCGCGACCAGCTGCTCGGCTGCGAGTTCGATATCTCCCCCACCGCGTTCTACCAGACCAACCCGCAGCAGACCGAGCTGCTCTATCAGCTCGCGATTGACGGCATGGACCTGCAGCAGGGCGACGTACTCATGGATGCCTATTGCGGTAGCGGAACTATCGGTCTGTGCGCCGCGAAGGATGCCCAGGACAGAGGCGTCGGCATTATGCTGCTCGGCGTGGAGCGCAACCCGGCGGGCGTTGCCGACGCACGCCGCAATGCCGAGCTCAACGGCCTCACCCGCAGCGCCTGGTTTATGGCCGACGATGCGACCGACTATATCCTCGATGCCGCCGACAACAACGAACGCGTCGACATTCTTTCCATCGACCCGCCGCGCGCCGGCTCCACGCCCGAGTTCCTCGAAGCTGCCTGCGCACTTAAACCGCGCCGCATCACCTATATCAGCTGCAACCCCGTGACTCAAGAGCGCGACCTGCATCAGCTCCTCGACGGAGGCTACCGACTGCTCAAGATCACGCCCGTCGACATGTTCCCTCACACCGACCACACCGAAACCGTAGCGGTCCTCGAACGCCGCTAACCAACCTCAGTAGATTTTTGGGACAAGAAAGGGGGCGACCCGCCTGGGCCGCCCCCTTCGCTTGGTTTATAAACTCCGCTACATCCCATTGCGCAGATCGCACACGCCGGCTGCCGCCATCTCGCGCAGCAGCGTCTCGCGGTCGCGCGTCACGATCAGATCCAACGGGAAGTGAATCTCGTCGAGCATCTTGCGAGCGTAATCGAGCTTACCAATTGCCATGCCAATGTGCGCATCGGTCGAAACGCCAATGCCCACGCCCAGCTCGGCGCAGCGCTCGGCGATCTTGCGGCATACGGCCCAATGCTCAGTGTCGACACCGTGTTCAAGACTATGGTTGTTGATCTCGATAATCTTGTGCTTGGCCTTAGCCGCCAACAGCACCTCGTCGATATCGAACGGCACGCCCGAACGCCCCGTGTGACCCAGCATGAACACCTTGGGGTGCTCCAGGGCATTGATATACATCTCGGTCGTCTGGGCCAGCGTCGCGCCTTCAGCAATCTGCGGATTATGCACGCTCGCAACCAAATAATCCAAATTACGCGTAACCAAATCGAACAGCGAATGCTGACGGCTGTACGAATCGCCGGCAATATCGAGCGTGACAGGGGTGTCCTCGCCAAACAGGCTTCCGTCCAGCGAAACGATATCGGCCTCGGCACCACGCAGCACCAGCACGCCGCTCCAAATGCGCGGCCAGATATCCTGGTTGATAAAGAACTGGTAACTGCGCAGGTCATTGGGGCAAGCCGTAACCATAGAGCTCAAATGGTCGGCAGATCCGAGCACCTGCAGACCACGCTCTGCCGCCCAGTACACATTCTCCTCAATGGTCGAATATGCATGCGCAGAGAACATCGTATGGGTATGAATGTCACAAGAAAGCAGGTAGGGCATCAGGTCTCCTTATCTGGCACGGCCGTCGCTTATATTCATTGTACGCATAGCCTTCGATAGTCGTAAAACCACTCCATCCCAAAGACACAACGTCCATGACAACGGGGTCCGGCTTAACACCAAACCCCGTTTCACGTAAAACATTGTAGGCAGATCGCTTTGCTTTTAACGATACTCGTCCGCCAACTGTTTCCAAGCGGGTAGCGAATTGACAATCGTTTCGTAACTCACGCAATAGCCCAGGCGGAACCAACCCGGCATACCAAAGCTGTCCGAGGGAACCGCAAGCAACTCATACTTCTTTGCGCGCTCGCAAAACGCATTCGCATCGGGCTCCAACGCTTTCACCCATAGGTAGAACGCGCCATCCGGCTCAACATAGGTGTAGCCATACTCCGCTAGTGCGTCGGTAAGCGCGGTGCGGTTGCGTGCATAGGCCTCAACGTCACTCGGCTCATCGATGCAGTCGATAATTACGCGCTGGAAGAGTGCCGGTGCGCATACAAAACCCAGCGTACGGGCAGCACCCGCAACAGCCGGCATCAGACGGGCGGCCTGCGGATTGGTGTTGGGAACCAAGATCCACCCCACGCGCTCACCCGGCAGCGACAGCGACTTGGAATACGAGTAGCACACGATGGTGTGCTCGTAAATCGAGGGCACCCAAGGCACCTCGGCACCGTACACGATTTCGCGGTACGGCTCATCCGAGATGAGCATAATCGGATTCTCGGGATCGCGCTGAGCGTTGGCCTCGCGCAGAACGTTGGCCAGTCGCGTCAGCGTGTCGCATGTATATACGGCACCGGTCGGATTGTTGGGAGAGTCGATGATGACGGCCGCCGTCTTATCGCTGATCGCCTTGAGCACGTTGTCCACGCTCAGCTGGAACGTATCTTCATCGGCGAGCGCCTCAACACACGTACAGCCGGCCTTCTCAATCCAAACGCGATACTCCGGAAAGTACGGGGCGATAACAATAACCTCGTCGCCCGGGTTCGTAACGGCGTTGAGCGTGCAGGTGAGCGAAGCCGCGGCACCCACCGTCATAAAGACGTCTTTGCCCTCATAGCTCGTGCCAAAGCGGCGGTTGAGCGATTCGGCCACAGCGGCACGACATTGCGGCAGGCCCGGTGCGGGCGTGTAGCCGTGCAGCTGGTCGCTCGGCAGCTCCAGGGCCTTCTTAATCGACTCAGCCACGGCAGCGGGCGCCGGAACACTCGGGTTGCCCAGCGAAAAATCGAATACGTTCTCCGCACCGATCTGTGCCTTGCGCTCAAGACCATAGCTAAAGATCTCGCGAATGATGGAGCTTTCCGCACCGCGAGCATACATAGTTTCGTTGATCATCTGTTCCCCTTTCGCATAGGCGCTATTGTACGCTTTAGCCGAGCAAAGTGCCGCAGCAATGTTGATTGGGGACAGACTTAAATGCGTGAAAACGCTCATTTAAGTCTGTCCCCAATCA
>WGSQ01000010.1 GCA_014871605.1 Collinsella sp.
GGATTGGTCAATCTCGGCCGACTATATTTGGCTAAATTATTCCGGCGCTAACAAAGTCATACCTGTTTGAACAAAGTAGCGGCAGTACAAGTGCATTCGCACTTGCTTAAAATCGATATTAATGAACAGTCTGCTTGTATCTGTAAAATGCGTGGCTTGATGAGCGACGCCTTGGCGGGTAATGAGTCAAAAAGCAGTAACGTAATCAACTTGTAACAAACTTAGACGTTTAAACAAATAATGCAACCTTTTGCGAATTTAGCTATAATTCCACAAACCAAACAGGTATACTTCCTTCATGTCGTGTAGGAAATACGTAGACAAAAAGGAGGTTATGTGATGGTAAGTATTGTTCTTGCTAGCCACGGGGACTTGGCAGCTGGAATCAAGCAGACGGGCTCGATGGTCTTTGGCGATCAGCCGTCTGTTGCCGTGGTCTCGCTCGAGCCGAGCATGGGCCCCGACGACTTCCGTGCCAAGGTCGAGGAAGCAATCGCTTCCTTCGAGGACCAGGAGCAGGTGCTCTTCCTCGTTGATCTGTGGGGCGGCACGCCGTTCAACCAGATCAGCGGGCTCATCGAGGGCCACGATTCCTGGGCTATCGTCACCGGTGTCAACCTGCCTATGCTCATCGAGGCATATTCGCAGCGCTTTGACGCAAAGAACACTGCACATGCGATCGCAAAACATCTCGTGACTGAGGCTAAGGCTGGCGTGCGCGTCAAGCCCGAGTCTCTGGAGCCCGAGGAGAAGAAGCCGGCTGCGGCCGCCGCTGCTCCTGCAGGCGCCATCCCTCCGGGAACGGTCATCGGCGACGGGCACATCAAGATTGCCCACGTCCGTATCGACACCCGTCTGCTGCATGGTCAGGTGGCCACCACGTGGACCAAGCAGATCAACCCCAACCGCATCATCGTGGTTTCCGACGGCGTTGCTCACGACGAGCTCCGCAAGACCATGATCGAGCAGGCTGCCCCTCCGGGAGTCCATGCCAACGTCGTGCCCATCAAGAAGATGGCCGAGGTCGTCAAGGACACGCGCTTTGGTGACACCAAGGCCATGCTGCTCTTTGAGAACCCGCAGGATCTGCTCAAGGCCATCGAGGCCGGCGTCGACATCAAGGAAGTCAACATCGGTTCCATGGCTCACTCCAAGGGCAAGGTCGTCGTCACCAACGCCGTCGCTATGGGCGATGATGACGTTAAGACTCTCGAGGCCCTCAAGGCCAAGGGCGTCAAGTTCGAGGTCCGCAAGGTTCCTTCGGATTCCTCCGAGGATCTCGACGCCATGTTGAAGAAAGCTAAGGCCGAACTGGCCGCTCAAGCATAGTAAAGGAGGGTCCGATATATGTCTGCAATCACTATTCTGCTTGTTGCGATTGTCGCGTTGCTTGCCGGTATGGAAGGCATTCTGGATGAGTTCCAGTTCCATCAGCCGCTCGTGGCATGCACGCTTATCGGTCTCGTAACCGGTCACCTTCAGGAGGGCATCCTCCTGGGCGGTTCGCTCCAGATGATGGCCCTTGGCTGGGCTAACGTCGGCGCCGCTGTCGCGCCTGACGCCGCTCTGGCCTCGGTCGCTTCTTCGATCATCATGGTGCTCGCCCTCAACGGTGGCGCCACCGATTCGGCCAAGGCCGTTACCACCGCTATCGCCGTCGCCGTCCCGCTGTCGGTCGCTGGTCTGTTCCTGACCATGATCTGCCGTACCATTGCTACCGCTATCGCTCACGCCATGGACGGTTGCGCCGAGAAGGGCGACTTCTCCGGCATCGAGCGCTGGCAGTATGCTGCCATCCTCATGCAGGGCCTTCGTATCGCCATCCCGGCAGTGCTTCTGTGCGTCATCCCGGCCGAGGCCGTTACCAACGCGCTTAACGCTATGCCCGACTGGCTGTCCGGCGGCATGGCTGTCGGCGGCGGCATGGTCGCTTCCGTCGGTTACGCCATGGTCATCAACATGATGGCCACCAAGGAGACCTGGCCGTTCTTCGTCCTCGGCTTTGTCCTTGCTGCCATCCCTCAGCTCACGCTGATCGCCCTTGGTCTCATCGGCATCTCCCTTGCCCTCATCTACCTTGGCCTTAAGGATCTGGCCAAGCAGGGTGGCGGCATGGGCGGTGGCTCCGGCGACCCGCTCGGCGACATTCTGAACGATTACGAGTAGGAGGGGAGTGATACATATGGCAGAGAACAAGATTCAGCTCACCAAGGCTGACCGCAAGAAGGTTTGCTTCCGTCATCAGTTCCTTCAGGGCTCGTGGAACTACGAGCGTATGCAGAACGGCGGCTGGTGCTTCGCAATGATCCCTGCGATCAAGAAGCTCTACACCAGCAAGGATGACCAGATTGCCGCTCTTAAGCGCCACCTGGAGTTCTATAACACCCACCCCTATGTTTCCGCCCCCGTCATTGGCGTTACCCTCGCCCTCGAGGAGGAGCGCGCCAACGGTGCTCCGATCGATGATGTCGCCATCCAGGGCGTCAAGGTCGGTATGATGGGCCCGCTCGCCGGCGTCGGTGACCCCGTCTTCTGGTTCACCCTTCGCCCGATTCTGGGCGCTCTGGGCGCTTCCCTGGCCATGTCCGGCAGCATCGTCGGTCCGCTGCTGTTCTTCTTCGCGTGGAACATCATCCGTTACGCTTTCCTGTGGTACACGCAGGAGTTTGGCTACAAGGTCGGCTCCTCCATCGCCAAGGACCTCTCCGGTGGTCTGATGGGCAAGGTCACCGAGGGCGCTTCCATCCTGGGTATGTTCATCATCGGCGCCCTGGTCGAGCGCTGGGTGTCCATTTCCTTCACCCCGATCGTCTCCACGGTCAAGCAGTCTGCTGGCGCCTTTATCGACTGGGCTAGCCTGCCCTCCGGTTCCGAGGGTATCAAGGAAGCGCTGACGATGTACAACTCCGTCGGTGCTACCGCCCTTGATCAGATGAAGGTCACCACGCTTCAGGCCAACCTCGATCAGCTCATCCCCGGCCTTGCCGCCGTGTGCCTGACCCTGCTGGTCTGCAAGCTCCTCAAGAAGAAGGTCAGCCCGATCGTCATCATCCTGGCTCTCTTCGCCGTCGGCATCATCGGTCGCTTCTGCGGCTTCATGTAAGCACGCTTCGGCTTAAGACCGAGAATTGCTAGGCAAGGGCTTTTGAGCCATTGAAACGGACCGCACCCGGTGGGTACACTGGATGCGGTCCGATTGTTTTTATTGGAGGGCGAGGCGCGTATGGCGCAATCTCAGAACAGCACGGTCGATCTGGCAACGCCGGCAACCTGCCTGATGGGGCTTACCAGCCACGGTAACGTGATGGTGGGCAATAAGGCGTTTGAGTACTATAACGAGCGCAATCCCGAGGATTATATTCAAATCCCGTGGGACGAGGTCGACTATATTGCCGCCGAGGTCTTGCGCGGCACCAAGAAGATTACGCGTTTTGCCATCTTCACCAAGGACAACGGTCACTTTACGTTTTCGACGCGCGACGACAAAGAGACGCTGCGCGCTGTGCGCAAGTACGTGGACGAGGATAGACTCGTGCGTTCGCCCGACTTTATCGACGTAACGACCAAGGGCGCCAAGAGCATCCCTGCTGCCATCAAAAGCCTCTTTCACAAAGGCGACTAGTCGTCTGCGATAGATGGCGGAAAATGCATCCCGGAATTCGTTCTCATTCCGGGATGCATTTTCCTTTTGAGCGCCAGTTGGGAAAGCTTGTCCCATTTTTTAGCCGAATACCGGGATGGAATTTCCCTTACATGTGGTTAGAGGAAACCCCATCCCATTATTTTGCGTTATTCTGGGTTATAATTTTCCGTTATTGAGAAGGCTCTACGGCGATAATTCGCTGCAGAGCCTTCTTGATGAGTGGCCATGCGCTACATGGCCAAGGGGCAAATCTGCTACACTAGTACAACATGCCTCCGTAGCTCAGGGGATAGAGCACCGCTCTCCTAAAGCGGGTGTCGACGGTTCGAATCCGCCCGGGGGCACCAGGGAATATGACGGCGTCGCGGGAGCGGCGCCGTTTCTGGTTTGCGGGGGCCGCCGGCGGATTCGGGCCGTCGACACCCGCGTCACCAATTGCGTCTAGAGCCCTCCGGTAGAGTGTCCAAGCCCTAAAGCCCAGTTGATGCTACGGGGTTTAGAGGCGGACTGAAGCAAGGGGAAGACATGTCCGCTCGGGGTGATAGACTAACGCTGTGGTAAATACAGGACAGTTTGACCGTTTTTCAACCAAGATAGGCGTCCCATGCAACTAAATGCAGCTGATATAGCGCAAAAGAGAATTGACCTCGGCCTCACCCAAAAGGAGTTCGCCGCCGCCCTTGGTATGGGCTCGTCTGGCGAACGCACCGTTCGGCGCTGGGAGTCTGGGGATACTAGTCCAACGGCGGCTGAATGCGCCTTTATCGCATCGCTCGATGCGGGGGCTCCATTTGACCAAGGGGAGCGCAGCGACGCGCCTTTTACCTTCTGCGATCTCTTCGCGGGCATCGGCGGTATACGAATGCCGTTCCAGGAGCTTGGCGGTAGGTGCGTCTTCTCTTGCGAGTGGGATAAGTTCGCCCAGAAAACCTACCGGATGAACTATGGAGAGACCCCGGCGGGCGACATCCGTCAGGTCGCATCAAACGATATACCGGACTTCGATGTCCTGCTCGCAGGCTTTCCTTGTCAGCCATTCTCCCTTGCAGGCGTTTCGAAGAAGCAATCTTTGGGGAGACCCACCGGCTTTGAGGATAAAACGCAGGGAACCCTCTTTTTCGAGGTCGCTCGCATCATACGCGACAAGCGCCCGAAGGCCTTCTTGCTTGAGAACGTTAAGAACCTTACGAGTCACGACGGCGGGAAGACCTTCAAGGTCATACGACAGACGCTTGAGGAGGACCTTGGATACCATATTTTCTGGAAAGTGCTTGATTCAAAAAACTGGACGTGCCAGCACAGGGAGCGCATCTACATCGTGGGGTTCAGGGAGGAAGTTCCCTTCTCGTGGGATGACCTTGAGGTGCCGGGACCGGGACATACGCTAGGGGAAATCCTCGAAGAGCAACCAAACGAACGCTACACCATTTCGGATAAGCTATGGGCCTATCTGCGCGCCTATCGCGAAAAGCATGAGGCGGCGGGCCACGGCTTTGGATACTCGATGGTCGGCCCAGAGGACACGACAAGGACGCTTTCCGCCCGGTACCACAAGGATGGCAGCGAGATTCTGGTCGGGCAGGAAGGAAAAAACCCTCGTAAACTCACTCCCCGCGAATGCGCGCGCCTGCAAGGATTTCCCGATGAGTTCATCATCCCGGTGTCGGATACTCAGGCATACAGGCAGTTCGGCAACTCCGTGACCGTGCCGGTCGTGCGCTCGGTCGCGAAGTTGATGATGGAGGTGTTCTAGGATGGACTATGGAGTACTTGGCGCGTATTTTGATGGTGCTGTCGCGAAAACCCTCGCGGGCGTTGACATCATGGGGGCCAATAAAAGCCACCAGCACGAATTCAACGGCGTGGGGCCTTTGCGCGCGCTTTTCGGAGACGATGACATAAAGGGGATGCGAACTACCTTCGCATATCTCGATGATGGTGCAGACCCTATATTCGACCATGGTTATACCACTTGGTACGACGCCCGCAGGAAGCATCCAACTAGAACTGAGTATAGGCTCTACTACAACGATAATGCTGCCATGGGCATGGCCCGTCCGGGCGACCTCATGGTTTTGGCCCTACACGAAGCCAAGGAGGTCGTAATCCTATTTGCCCGAGCGGGGAGTACGGCGGAATCTCAAGTTCGCTGGCTCTTCGCGCTCGACGGGGTTGGCGAGAAGGGTTTTACGCCCTCTGCTCGGGAGGATACGCGCATCACGTCGATCGCCGCAAGGATTTTGGAGTCCATCGGCATCGAAGTTAGCATGCCGATCGCAGCGGAGAACTTCCTCGACGGTATGATCGAGAAATTCGGCGAGTCCTTCCCCAAAGGGGCAGACTTCTCAGCCTACTCAGCTTCCACCCTTGGAAAGCTCGATTGGACGGGCGACCCGGATGGCTGCTTGGTCGCTTGTTACGAACGCGAAGAGATGCTGTTCCGCGTCTTCGAGCGGCATCTCTTGGAGCGCGACCTCGCGCCATACCTTGGCTCGGCGCTTGATGTTGATGGCGTGCTGCGCACCACTATGTCGGCCTTCCAGCGCCGCAAGTCCCGTGCGGGGACGGCGTTCGAGAATCAACTCTCGATGCTATTCGATGCTAGGGGCATACGCTACTCGGCGCAGAAATACACCGAGGGCAAATCAAAGCCGGATTTCATCTTTCCCTCTATTGACGATTACCACGACCCCAAGTTCCCTGTCGCTCGACTGACGATGCTCGGTGCCAAGACAACCATCAAGGAGCGTTGGCGTCAGGTGCTTGATGAGGCTGACAGAATCGAGGACAAGCATCTTGTAACACTTGAGCCCGCCGTAAGTGAGGATTACACACGAGCTATGGCTAAGGACAGGCTCAGCCTCGTTGTGCCCTCATCGCTGTTCGAAACCTACACGCCCGCGCAAAGGGAATGGCTCATGAGCGTCAACGACTTCTGCAGGCTGGTAGAAGCCCGACAGCACGAGTAGAACCACGAGACGTTTTTTAGAAATGAGGCCGGAGACCAGTTGAGTCTCCGGTCTTCTTTTTTCACTCGCAACAGATTCGTCGATCACGAGGTGGGATTTGTATTTGGACTGCGCAAACTCTTGGGCAAGGGTGCTTTTTCCAACGCGGCGGGCCCCCTCGAGCATGATGGCTCGGGATCCATTGCTCGCTTTCCAATCGAGGAGTTTATTGTAGGCCGTACGTCTGAATACTGACATGATTGCCCAATCTAGCTGCTGTATACACGAAATCGGAAGTGTGGTTACCTGATTCAATACACGAAATGGGAAGTATATACAGGCCCTTTTCTACACGAAATGGGAAGTGCGGGTACCGCTGGAGCTTGTTGGGATAGATGGAGCGCATGTGTTGCGTCGCTCAGGTATGCTCATATGTGCCTAGAGTTTCACATGCCGAGAAAGGTTGATGGCTGCCATATCCACATACCAAAACACGGAGCGCTCAGCGCCGTCGACACCCGCGTCACCAATTTCCCCGCGGGGGGGGAGTTTTCGAATCCGCCCGGGGGCACCAGGGAATATGACGGCGTCGCGTGAGCGGCGCCGTTTTTGGTTAGTGGGGGCCGACGGCAGATTCGGGCCGTCGACGCTCGCGTCACCAATCGCGTCATTCGAATCGGCGCTGGGAATTCAGTGCTTTTCCTCATGCAAGTATCTTCCATCTTGCGTCGCCGTCAGCCGTGAGCGGTCGATTTTTACCGATAAACGGCAAATTAATTCAGAAAAAATCAGGTAATTTCAAGAATGGTCAAACTTGATTAACAGCAAAACCACAAGGTAGATGGCTTTATACGGTGAAAAACTCTGACACAATGAGAAAAAGAGTGAAAAATACTGATTGAAAATGAACTTATGTGGCAGTAATCTACATGTCACAGGGTAAGCCCCGGCGCGCAGGCGGCGGCCCTTATCGAATTACGGATATAGATCAGGTGCTCGAACGGGCAGAAACGATCAAGGACGAAGGTAAAGGACGTAGAAGCATGAAGCTTGCAACTCGTATCAACTCCTATTTTCGCGATGGCGACAAGAATCTTGATCGCGTGTTCGCGGAGTTCCAGAGCGTGGGCCTCACGCACGTCGACCTCAACTACCCCGAGCACTGCACAGGTGTCACGGCTGAGGACATGGCCGCCAAGCTCGCAGCTCACGACCTGCAGCTGAACGGCTGCGCGCTGCGCTTCCGCAACGCCTTCCTCAACGGTGACCTGGGCAATGCCGATGATGCCCTTGCCGCGGAAGCCCTTGAGCTCTGCTACGAGGCGTGCGACTACTGCCGCACTGCCGGTGGCAACACGGTGACCATCTGGCTCGGCCACGACGGCTTTGACTACAGCTTCCAGATCGCCTACGCTCGCGTCTTCGACCAGCTCGTAGCCGCATTCCAGAAGGTTTGCGACTACGCGCCCGACCTCAAGATCTCGATTGAGTACAAACCCTACGAGGAGCGCGCGTACGCGTTCATCGACTCCATGGGTATGACCGGCATGATTCTCAACGCTGCAGACCGCCCGAACCTGGGCGTCACGCTGGATTACTGCCACATGCTCATGAAGCACGAGAACCCTGCCATGGCCGCCGACCTGTTCGGCCGCGAGGGCAAGCTCTACGGCATTCACCTAAACGACGGCAACGGTCGCTTCGACGATGGCCTTATGATTGGTACGTCCACGCCGGTGAAGACCCTCGAGTTCCTCTACTACGTGAAGAAGCACGGTTACGACAGCGCAATCTACTTCGACACGTTCCCGGTCATCGAGCCCGCTGCCGGCGAGGCTGCACAGAACGACCAGATGATCCATCTGCTCAACGACGCCATCGAGGCCGTAAGCATGGAGAAGATCCAATCCGTTATCGATGCAAACGACGCGATTAAGGCAGCCGAGCTTGTCCGCGAGCTCTTCTGCGCAATGGGGAGGTAACCAATGAAACGCGACTGGAACGCGATGGCTCAGGGGATTCTGGACGCCGTCGGTGGTCCCGAGAACATCTCGGGCATGACGCACTGCGCGACGCGCCTGCGCCTCAATCTCAAAGACGACGCGGCTTGCGACGACGCTGCGGTCAAGGAAGTCGAAGGCGTTGTGAACACGCTGAACAAGGCCGGTCAGTACCAGGTTCTCATCGGCACTGAGGTCCCGAAGCTGTACGAGAAGTTTGAGCCGCTGGTCAAGGGTTCGGGCGTGGAAATCTCCGCTGCTACCAAGGACGAGGGTGAGAGCATCGTCAGCCAAGTCTTCTCCGCGATCTCCGGCATCTTTGCCCCGCTGCTGCCCGCCATGGCCGGCTCCGGTATCCTGCGCGGCTTCGTTATCCTGGCCGCCCAGCTCGGCATCATCGCTGAGGGCACGGGTACCTACACCATCCTGTACACCCTGGCCATGAGCGTGTTCTACTTCCTGCCCGTGCTGCTCGGCTTCTCCGCCGGCAAGCGCTTCGGCGCGAGCCCGTACCTGTCGGCGCTGCTCGGCGCGTGCCTGCTCTACCCGGACTTCATCGCCCTCATGGGCGACGCGGGCAACGGCGCCATGACGGACTTCTTCGGCATCCCCGTGGTTCTCATGAACTACAACTCCACGGTTATCCCTGCCATCTTGTCTGTCTGGGTCTACTCGTACCTGTACAAGTGGCTCGATGAGCACGTTTCCGAGATGCTCAAGCTCGTCGTGCTGCCCGCCATCTCCCTGATCGTTATGGTTCCGCTCACCATGCTCGTCATCGGTCCCCTGGGCGTCTACGCTGGTGAGGCCATCGCCTTCGTGGTCAACTGGCTGATCGAGCGCAGCTCCGTGTTCGCCGGCGTGCTGGTTGGCGGCGGCTGGTCCGTGCTGGTGTCCATGGGCATCCACTGGGCCGTGAACCCCATCATGATCAACAACATCGCTCAGAACGGCTTCGACTACATCTGCCCCTTCACCTTCGCCTGCAACTTCGCCGTTATCGGCTGCGCCTTCGGCGTGTTCCTCAAGGCCCGCGACCAGAAGCTCAAGAGCTTCGCGATGACCGGTGTCGTATCGATCGCCCTGTCCGCCATCATCGAGCCCACGCTGTTCGGTATGCTCGTGAAGAACAAGAAGGTCTGGCTTGCGCAGATCATCGGCGGTGCCGTCGGCGGCGCGTTCCTCGGTATCATGAAGGTCGTCACCACTGCGTTCACCTTCGGTTCCGTCACTACGTTCCCGGCTTTCGTGAGTTCCGACCCCATGAACTTCGCTTGGGCTATGGTCGGCATGCTCATTTCCGCCGTCGTGGCCGGTGTTCTTGCCTTCGCCTTCACCGGCAAGGAGGATCAGCTCGCCTAAGAGCCCCGGATGCGCCGCCTCTCCTAGGGTCGTTCTCTTCGCTTGAAGAGCGTCGCGCTTACGCGAGGTGTGTCAACCTCGTTCAAATTGTGAACGAGAGGGTAGGTCAATCGATTAAGCGGTCGTCATCGCAACAGGTGGCGGCCGCTATTCTGCTTGTGCGTTACACTTTTCGAAAAGAAGTGAACGAGCGTGAAGCAGAGTGGTTTGGAGAGGTTCCCAATATGATTCCGTATGAGCGCCAGGAGCGAATTGTAGAGTGCCTGCAGAAGTCGGGCCTCGCGAGGATTTCCGAGCTGCAGGAGGAGCTGCCGGGCGTCTCTATTTCGACGCTACGTCGCGACCTCAAGGAGCTGGAGGCGCTTGGCAAGGTTGAGCATCTTTCGGGCGGCGCGGTGAGGCTCCTCTCGGCTGTCCACGAGGTGAGTATCTCGACGCGTTCGGGCCTACACGGGAGTGAGAAGGAACAGATTGCCCAAGTCGCCTTGCGTTTTGTTGAGGACGGGGACACGCTCTACTTGGACTCGGGTTCCACCTGCACGGCGCTGCTGCGTCTGCTGCTCGACCGCGACGTGACAATTTACACGACGGATGCCTCGGCGTGCCTGATTAAGAGCGAGACGCGCGCCCAGCTCATCGTGGTGGGTGGCGAGTTCAACTATGTGAACTCCTCGTTCTGCGGTTCTATGACCGAATCGATCCTGCGCGATCTGTACTTCGATAAGGCGTTTATCGGGACCAACGCGATTGACGAGGACCGCGGCGTCATGACGCCCTCCTACGTTGAGGCGGCGAAGAAGCGCATCGTGCGCGAGAATTCGAATAAGGCGTACGTGCTGTGCGACAGCTCGAAGTTCCATCAGTTCTCGAATGTTCGCGCGTTTGGGTTCGATGGTGTGTCGATTATCGCGGAGTCCTATGACGAGAAGATCGCCCAGTGCGCGCGCCTGATCACGCCTGGAGCGTAGGGGGTCCGGGCTCAGGTCTGCGGATTGCGGCACCTGGCTGCTGCTGTCCGCGTAGCGGGATTTCTTCCTAGGGAATACGACAGCGTTTCGTGGTGCGGGCTCCTGCATGATACCAGCTAGATAGGCAAATATGGCAACGTTGTGAATCTGGAAAAGCCTGCAGGTTAACAACGTGGTTAAACGATTAATCAGCCAGACTGTAAATAAAGGTTAAACGATTAATTACCACCGAGTAGATAATCACCGAGCAGATAAGGAGTTCACTATGCTGCTCTGCCCCAGTCTCATGTGCGCCGACTACGGCAATCTGCGTGCGACCGTCGAGGATCTCGACGCCGCCGGCATCGACATCTTCCATTGCGACGTGATGGACGGCAGTTTCGTTCCCAATTTCGCCATGGGTCTCGAAGACATCAAGGCCGTGCGAGCTGCCACCAACAAGCTCGTCGACGTGCACCTTATGGTCGAGAATCCTGCCAGCAAGGTTGAACTTTTCGCCTCCGCCGGCGCGGACATCATCTATATCCATCCGGAGTCCGAGCGTTACGTGGTCAAGACACTCGCCGCGATTAAGTCCCTCGGCAAGAGCGCCGGTATCGCCGTGAACCCCGACACCTCTATCTCCGAGATCGAGGAGATGTTGAACCTCTGCGATTACGTGATGGTCATGACGGTGAATCCGGGTTTTGCCGGTCAGAGCTTTATCGAGTTCACGAACGACAAGGTGCGTCGCCTTGCCGCGCTGAAGGAGCGCTTTGGCTTCAAGCTCATGATCGACGGCGCCTGCTCGCCCGAGCGCGTGCGCGACCTGTCCGCCATTGGCGCGGACGGATTTATCCTGGGCACCAGTGCGCTGTTTGGCAAGGACGCTGGTTACGAGGAGTGTCTGCGCCGTTTGCGCGCCGGCGAGGTGTATTAGAAGCGGAACGGCGAATTAGGACGGATTGAGCGCGCGGCATGCGCGAATGGTTCTTATGGAAAGGGGTCTCTTTTGAAGATCGGTATTGGAAACGACCACGTCGCAGTCGAGTACAAGGAAGCCATCACGGCGTATATCCAGGAGAAGTACGGCTACGAAGTCGTGAACTTCGGTACGGACAGCACCGAGCGCTTTGACTATCCCATCGCGGGTGAGGCCGTGGCGGACGCTGTCATGTCCGGCGAGGTTGATCGCGGTATCGTTATCTGCGGTACGGGTGTGGGCATCTCGCTTGCCGCCAACAAGGTGCGCGGTATCCGTTGCTGCACCTGCTCTGAGCCGTATTCCGCTCGCCTGTCGCGCGAGCACAACAACACCAACATGCTCGCATTTGGTGCTCGTGTGGTAGGCATCGAGCTGGCCAAAATGATTGTCGACGCCTGGCTCACCGGCGAGTTCGAGGGCGGCCGTCACCAGCGACGCATCGATATGATTCGCCAGATCGAGGCTCGTCAGCTCGTACGTGCGGAGGAAGCACGCGGCTGGTAGCGGAAAAGCCCGTCACCCGTGTGTGGTGGCGGGCTTTTTGCATGTCGCGCGTGGGATAGAGCACATGCGAGAGAAAAACGCGGCTATTCGCTGCCCGCTGTCTAGCTGCTCGCGCGTTGCACGAGCTTAACGGGGACGAGCGTCTCCATCTCGGGCTCTTCGCCGCGCAGCAGGGCGAGCAGGGCCTGACATCCCTCGTGCGCGAGGCGCTCGGGGAAGCGGCGGATAGTGCTGATTTGCGGCGTCGGAAGCTGCGCATAGACGGAATCGTCGAAGCCGATGAGACGGACGTCCTCGGGTACGCGCTTGCCGGCGGCAACGAGCGCACGCAGCGCGCCCACGGCTGCGTGGTCGCTATGGGCGAAGATGCCGTCGACGGGGTAGCCCGTGGAGAGGAAGTCGGTCACGAGCTCTTCGGACTCGATGATGCTCGGCTGCTTACCCGAGACAAACAGCTGGTAGTCGCGGCGTAGCGGCATTCCGTGCGCGGCGAGCGCCCGCTCGTAGCCCATCTGGCGCTCGTTGCCGGGGTAGTTGGCGGTAAAACTCGAGATGCTCAGGATGTCCTTGCAGCCGCGCTCGATGAGGTGCTCGGTCGCCATGTAGCCACCGCCGATGTTGTCGGAGCCCACGTGTGGGAAACCGAGGTCGTTTTCGGGCGCACGGTCGATGCAGACCACGGGGATTCCGTGGGGGACGAACTCGCCGTCGAGCCTGCGCAGGCCGGAGATACAGATGATGCCGTCGGCCTGCTTGCTTGCCAGCGTGCGGAAGTAGTCGCGCTCGCGGGCAGGGTCATTGGCGCTGTTGCAAACAAAGACCGAGTAGTCCTCGGTTGCCAGCTCGCGCTCCACATGCAGGGCGATCTTGGAAAAGAAGTCGTTGGAGATGTCCGGCACGATCATGCCGATGGTCCGGGACTGGGCCATACGGAGGCTCTTCGCCGCCATGTTCGTGACGTAGCCGTATTCCTTGAGGGCGGCTTCCACGCGCTTGCGGGTGTCTTCGGAAAAACGGCCGTTGCCGTTGATGACGTGGGAGACCGTGGCGACGGATACGCCGGCCGCGACGGCAATCTGGCGCATGGATGGGCGCTTGCCTGGTGTGGGCATGGGGCCTCCTGCTACTTTCGGGTGGTTAACAGATTAACCGAGATTGTAGCGCATGCGCGATGCCGTAATGGGTCGCTTCGAAGTCGTTTTGTCGCGCTCGGTCTGCACCTTGGATAAGAAGGAGTTCGTCGAGCACTCCGATCCGGAGCACACGCGCGCCAACATCCCGCTGTTCCAGCAGGGCATCATGATACAGCAGCTCAACTCCGAGAAGCTCGTGGTCGAGATCATGGTGAAGTTCTGCGGCCAGTAATTACTGCATCACATATTCTGTTGTCACCTGGGAGGCTCGCTTTTGCGGACCTCTTTGCGTTGCTATGGAGCCCTGGTCTGTCGATAAACAAAGCGCCCGCTTGCTGGGGGAGCAAGCGGGCGCCTGTGAGCGAATATGTTTGCGGCGAGAGCCGTGATGAGCGGTGGGGTGGCGACTAGTTGGTCGTACCGGAATCGTCACCCGTGCCCGAGCCAGAGCCCGAACCCGAGCCAGAAAGTGCGACCGTCAGCGTAATCGTGCTGTCGGTGGACTGCTTGCCAGTGGGGGAGACGCCCGTAACGGTGGCATCCTCGTTACCGCTTACGGGATTGCCGTTCTGGTCACAGAAGCCGATGTTATAGAAACCGGCGTTGTTGAGCGCGGTGACGGCGGCGGAGATGCTCTTGCCGTACAGGTTGCCCGGAACACTGGCCTTGCCGGACTTCTTGGCAATGACGACGGTAATCGTGGCGCCGGGCTTCTGCTTGCCACTGGGGTTCCAGCTGATCACGGTGCCCTCGGTAACCGAGTCGTTCTCCTGGTAGCTAACGTCGACGCCAAAGCCTGCCATATCGAGGGCGTTGCGCGCCTGGGCCTCGGTCATGTCGGTCAGATCGGGGACGGACGTGGTATCCGGGCCGCTCGAGACCTTGTACGAGATGGTCGTGCCCTTCGCGACTTCCTTACCGGCTTCGGTGCCCTGCTCAAAGACCTGGCCCTCATCGGCCTCGTTGGCCTCCTCGGAGGCGTTGCCCTTCAGGCCAACGCTTGCCAGCGCGGCTTCTGCCTGGTCCTTGGTCAGGCCGAGAAGCTGGGGAACCTCAACCTTCTCGGAGGGCTTGGGGCCCTTGGAGATTACCAGGTTCACCTTGGTGCCCTTGGCCTTCTTGGTGTTGCCGTTGGGCGTCTGCTCGGCGACCTTGCCCTCGTCGACATCGTCATTGTAGCTTTGGTCGATGGTGCCGGCCTCGAGGCCGGCTTCCTTGATCAGCTCGACGGCAGTCTGCTGGTCCTTGCCCAGCACGTCGGGCACGGTGACCTGCTCGCCGCCAAAGAGTCCTGTGGCAAAGGCCACCACGATGCCGATGACGGCAACGGCTGCCACCACGGCGGCGATGATTTTGTTCTTGTTGGATTTGGGCTCTTCGACCTCGTAGGAGCCGGTGGAGCCCGAAACCGAGCTACGGGCGGTATTTTGGCCGCTCACGCCCGAGACGGGACGCACCATGGCGCGCGTCTGATCGGAAAGCTCGCGAGTCTTGGTGGCGCCCAGCTCACCGGGGGCACCGATGATGCGCGTGGGCTCCGAGACGTTGACGGCACGGCCCGACAGGTAGCTGTTGAGCACCTGACGCAGCTCGTCGGCGGTCTGGAAGCGGTTTGCCGGATCCTTCTCCATGCACTTGAGGATGATGCGCTCAAGGTCGGCGTCGACACCGGAGTTGATCTGGCTCGGCGGAATAGGCAGCTCGTTGACCTGCTTGAGTGCGACTGAGATAGCGTCGTCGCCGTCAAAGGGGACGCGACCGGTGGCGCACTCGTACATGACGACACCCAGCGAGTAGATATCCGAAGTGGGACCGAGGTCCTGGCCGCGCGTTTGCTCGGGGCTTACGTAGTGGGCGGTGCCCAGTACATTGTTGTCCTGCGTGAGGTGGCTGTTCTTTGCGCGCGCGATGCCAAAGTCCATGACCTTGATGTTGCCGTCGGGCAGCACCATGATGTTTTGCGGCTTAATGTCGCGGTGGATGATCTCGTGCTTGTGGGCGACCGAAAGCGCGGAGCTGATCTGCGAGCCGATCTGCGCGACCTTCTTTGGATCGAGGGCGCCGTGGCTCTTGATGCCGCTCTTAAGGTCGGTACCGCGCAGGTACTCCATGACGATGTAGTAGGTATCGCCATCCTTGCCCCAATCGTAGACGCCCACGATATAGGGGGAGGAGAGACCTGCTGCTGCCTGGGCCTCCTGCTTAAAGCGTGCGGCGAAGGTCGCGTCGCTAGCATACTGCGGCAGCATGATCTTGACGGCTACCGTGCGGTCGAGGACCTGATCTTGCGCACGGAAGACGGTCGCCATGCCGCCCGTTCCCACCTTATCCTTAAGGAGGTATCTTCCCCCGAGGACCCTCTGTTCCATTCCTGCTCCTAACATAACTATTCGCTCAACGATGTGTGTAGTACCAAATGTGTGGCCGCTGGGGCCGTGTGGCGCGTTGCCGCTAGCTCATCGGCCGCGGCGTGCCACAAGTATCCGCTTTGATCACGGGCATCACGCTCCCTGTGCGGCGAGCGCCGCGGTCAGGACGATGCCAGCAATCTTGGCCGCCTCGACGTCGTGTTTGTCGTAATCCTCCAGGGCCACCGAGATGGCAACCGTGGGTGAATCGTAAGGTGCAAAGCCAACAAACATAGAGTTGACGTTGGTGCCGCCGGTCTCGGCCGAACCGGTCTTGCCGGCAACCTTGACGCCCGGAATCTGGGCATCGGTGCCGGTACCGGACTGGACGACGGCGAGCATGGCCTGCTTGACCTGGTCGGCCGTGGCAGAGCTGACAGCCTGGCCCAGCGAGCGGGACTGCGTGGTCTTAACCACGGTTCCGTCCGGGGCGAGTATCTGGGACACAAAGAACGGATCCATGACTACGCCGCTGTTGGCGATAGCCGCAGCAATCACGCAATTCTGCATAACGGTGGTCTGCGGGCCAGGCGTGTGGTCCATGCCGACGGGCTGGCCGGCGCCTGCCCAAGCGGTCTCCCACTCGGTCATAAGCGACGGGTCGGCCATGATGGAAGCCGCGGTGGTCAGATCCTGACCCAGCTTTTGCCCATAACCAAAGGCGTTGGCAAACTGTACCAGCGAGTTGGCGCCGACCTCGTTTGCCACCTGGCCAAAGACGACGTTGGACGACACGGCGAAGGCCTGCTGCAGGCTGATGGTGCCGTAGCTCTCGTTGGCATAGTTGGTGACCGGCGCGTTGCCAATATCCATGGAGCTGGGCGCCTGGTACGTGCTGGTAAGGCTGGCGGTGCCGGTTTCGAGCGCCGCGGAGAGTGTGACGACCTTAAAGGTCGAGCCCGGGGTGTACAGCGCGTCCATGGCACGGTCGTACATGGAGCCGTCCTCGCCGCCGCCCGACTGGAGCAGCGCATCGATGTTGGTGTTGTCGTAGGTGGGCGAGCTTGCGCACGCAAGGACCGCACCGGTGCGCGGATCCATGACCACCACAGCGCCCTTAAAGCCCTTGAGCGCCTGCTCGGCGGCCGTCTGGATGCGCGAGTCGATGGTGAGCTTGGCGGTATTGCCCGGCTGGGTCTGCCCCGCGAGCGACGCGATGGCGTTGTTCCAGCTGGAGTAATCCTTGGAGCCGGTGAGCGTATCGTTCATGACGCTCTCGATGCCGGCGGTGCCGTATTGCTGGCTCACGTAGCCCACCACGTGCGCGGCCATGTTGCCGTTGGGGTAGGAACGGGCGTAGGTGCCGTCCTCCTGCTGCAGCGACTCGGCTAGCGTCACGCCGTCGGACGTGATGATAGAGCCACGCTGGATGTACTTGGAGCGGGCGATGGTGTGGTTGTTGGTCGGCATGTCCTGATAGTCCTTGGCCTTGATGACCTGGACATAGGTGAGGTTGCCGATAAGGATGGCGAACAGCGCCGTAAAGGCGAGCACCGCGCGGGTTAGACGGTTGGCAAGAGCAACGCGGCCGAGCACACCGGATTCAGGTGTGTCGAGCAGGCGACGGCGCATGCGCGAGCCGACGGAATGGCTGCCGCTGCCGTAGGAAGACGAGGTGGCAAAGCGCGTGCCCGTCGGGGCGGCGGCAGATGCGACCTGATCATCGGTGATGGCGGCCATGGTGCCGGTGCCGGTAAGCTCGGCCTCGCGTCCGGTCGCCTCGTCACCGGCGCGCAGCAGGAGCGCGACGATGATAAAGCTCGCCAGCAGAGAGGAGCCGCCCTGGCTCATAAAGGGCAGGGTGACGCCGGTCAGCGGGATCAGGCGGGTTACGCCGCCAACGATCAAGAAGGCCTGGAAGCTGATGGCGGCCGTAAGGCCCGTGGCGCTAAAGGCAGCGAGGTCGGATTTAGCGCGGGCAGCCGTGGTCAGGCCGCGAACGGCAAAGAGCATAAAAAGGATGAGCACGGCGCCGCCGCCCAAAAGGCCCATCTCTTCGCCGATAGCCGAGAAGATAAAGTCGGACTCGACGACAGGGATGTTGTTGGCCATGCCGTTGCCGATGCCAACACCGACCAGGCCGCCATCGGCAAGCGAGAAGAGCGACTGGACGATCTGGTAGCCCTGCCCCTGGGCGTCCTTAAACGGATCGACCCAAACTTGGAAGCGCACCTGAACGTGAGACAGGAACTTGTAGGCGCCCACGGCTCCGACGGCTAAGAGCGCAAGGCCGATAACGACATACGAAAAGCGCCCCGTGGCAACGTAGAGCATCAGCAAGAAGATGGTGTAGAACAGCACGGCCGAACCCAGATCGCGTTCGAAGACGACGACGAGCAGGCACACACCCCACACGGCAAACAGCGGCAGCAGCAGTCGCAGGCGAGGGATCTTAAAGCCCAGGATCTTGCGGTTGGAGATGGAGAGCAGCTCGCGGTTCTCGGCCAGGTACCCGGCCAGGAACAGCACGATAAAGACCTTGGCGAACTCGCCAGGCTGGATGGTAAAGCCCGCGATGCGAATCCACAGTTTGGAGCCCGAGATCGTGGTGCCAATAAAGATGGGCAGCATCAGCAGGATGATGCCGATAATGCCAAAGGTGTACTTGTAGCGCATGACCACGTCGAGGTTTTTGACCAGTGCGAGCGTTCCCACCATCAGGGCCACCGAGACAAACAGGATGATGAGCTGTGAGATGGCGAGAGCGGGGGCGAGACGCGTCACGAACGTGATGCCGATGCCCGAAAGTATAAATACGATGGGCAGGATGGCGGGGTCGGCACCGGGCGCCAAGATGCGCACGGCAATGTGGGCCGCGGCAAAGGCGGCAAAGAGGCCGATCGGTACGGCGAGCGTCTCAAAGGAGATGGCAGCGCCCGCGGTGAGGACGTACATCGCATACAGCAGGATGACGGGGAACGCCGAGGCGATGAGCAAGAGCAGCTCGGTGTTGCGGCGACTCATAAGCGGCACTCCCTTTCTAATTCTTATCGGAGGCTTCGGCCTCGGCGGACTGTTCGGCGGTTTTCTCGGAATCTGATTCGGAGGTCGATCCCTGATTGGTGTTGTCGCGAATCGTTTGCGCGTCGATCACCTGGCGGGTCTGCTCCTCGTCGATCTGGTGGCGGTACTTGGATATCGTGTCCTGCGCATCGTCGACACTTGTTTGCGGAATACCCGCCTTGAGGCGGTTTTGCGTGTCTTCGGGCAGGTCGGATAGCTTGATGCTGGTTTCGCTTTCGAGCCAGTGGAGCTTGAGTCCGAGTGGCTTGCCGGGCAGGCCGCGCCAGACGGCGACATTGCCCTGGTAGGTACCCAGGTAGTACGAGCCGGTGACACCCGTGTAGGCCCAGATGCCAGCTGCCAGCACAAAGACGAGGGCCAGGATGGCGGCGATAGTAACGTTGCGGCGACGCACGCGTTGCGCCTCGCGCATGACGCCATCGTCAACCAGGTCAACGACTACTACGGTCACGTTGTCGTGGCCGCCGGCGGCAAGCGCCGCGTCCACTAGGTTGTCGACGCAGATTTGCGCGGTTGAGGACTGCGTGGCGATGTTCTCGATATCGCTATCGGGAATCATGCTCGAAAGGCCGTCGGAGCACAGGATCAGACGGTCACCTTCCTCGATATGCAGAGTGAAGTGGTCGGCATACATAGCGGGGTCCGAGCCCAGCGCGCGGGTGATGACCGAACGGTTGGGGTGGACGCGAGCCTCATCTGCCGTGATCTCGCCGGCGTCCACGAGCTCCTCCACGTAGGAGTGGTCGCGGGTCACGCGGATGAGTGTGCCCTCGTGGAGCAGGTAGGCGCGAGAGTCACCCACGTGGGCGATGGCGAGCGTGTCGTTTTCGATATAGGCGCAAGTGGCTGTGCAGCCCATGCCGGGCTTGCCCAGGCCATTCAGGGCCGCCTCGATTACGGCAGCGTTGGCGGCCTCGACGGCTGCCGCCAGGCGTGCGGCGTCGGCAGACTGAGGAGCTGTCTTGGCGATGGTCTCGACAGCGATAGAAGAGGCCACCTCGCCGGCAGCGTGACCACCCATGCCGTCGCATACGCAAAAGAGCGGCGACTGCACCAAGTAGGAATCCTCATTGTGCGGGCGCACGCAGCCAACGTCGGAGCGGGCGCCCCACATGAGTTGCGTGGTGGTGCCGGCATCATAGGTCGAGTCGGTCTCGATGCGCTCCTCGGTCAGGGGCTCAAAGCTCATGGTCGAGCCGGGGTCTTTGAGTTTGGCCTCAACGGCGGCAACGTCGATCTCTGCTGTGTCACCGGGAGAGACGGTGTCGGTCTCGGCGTTTGATTCGGAATCGCCGGTGTCCGGGGAGTCGGGCTCCTCGGAAACGCGGGCGGTCGACTCGTCGTCTTGCGGGCTGACGTCTATAGACTCGGGCGCCGGCGTAGACGCGGGCGCAACCTTGGATGCCGGGGCTATGGGAAACGCCGGCGCGGCGGGCTCGGGTGCCGCAAACACCGCAGCGCTCTCGTTGATTGCCGCGGCGACGGGCTCTGCAAAGTGAGCCGGCGCCGGGGTTGCTTCGGGCGCTGTGGGCTGTTCCGCAGCATGTGCGCCGATGGGCGCCGCTACGGCATCCTCTTCGTCCTCGTTATCGGCGAGATCCGAAATATCATGCGTTACATGCGAAAGAGGCAGGGAGAACACGGTGTCCTCGGGCTCCACGGGTGCGGAGCCTGCCGGAGCGGCGTGGGCCGGCGCAGCTGTGGTGGCGGCCGGTGCCTCGGTCATAGTTGCGGACTTGTTCTCCTCGTCGATCATCGACGGTTCACCTTCATGACCACGTCGCCAATCTGGACTTCGTCGCCCTCGCGCAGCGTTGCGGGCTCCACGAGCTGGCGGCCGTTGACGAGCGTGCCGTTAAGCGAGTTGAGGTCCTCGATGATGAGTGCCGGGCCCTGCAGCGAAAAGCGCGCATGCGAGGCCGAGACGAACGGTTCGTTGATGCAGATGTCCGAAGATGGCGAGCGACCGACGATGACGGGGCCGAGCATGTCTACGTGGATGCCGCGGATACCGCGCGGACCCTTGTCCACATCGATCGTCCAGATAGCCGAGTCGCGGCGCTGCCCGCGCACAAGTCCCACGCCGGTCTTCATGACGGCGAACAAGAAGATATAGAGCAGGGCGACCAGGACGATGCGGCCTGCAAAAAGGACGATATCGATGTTCATAAGCGACTATCCCCTAAATTCAAAGGTACTCAGGCCAAACGTCAGCAGATCGCCGTTGCGCAGCGGGCAGCGCGTAATGCGGCGGTTGTTGACGAGCGTGCCGTTGGTGGAATTGAGGTCCTCGATCGACCAATCCGAGCCCGTAAAGGTGAGCTGGGCGTGGCGGCGCGACACGTTGGGGTCGCGCAGGGCAATGTCGGAAACTGAGCGCTCGCGACCGATGGTTACCTGTGCGGAGGTGATGCTATGGCTCTCGCCGCTCACGACGTCGACGAGCTGGGCGAGCGGGCGCTGCGGGGCGCGAGTGCTCGCCATGTTGGAGGCGATGCCGGCTGCGGCGCCTAGGCCCACGGCGGCACCGGTCGCGGCGGCTCCGCCC
>WGSQ01000100.1 GCA_014871605.1 Collinsella sp.
ACGTGACCATGGAGGTACCGGTCTCGGTCTACGAGGCGGCGCTCGGCTGCACGGTGGACGTGCCCACGCCCGGCGGTGCGACGGTTCGTCTGAAGGTGCCCGCTGGCACCCAGACGGGCAAGAAATTCCGCTTTAAGGAGATGGGCGCGCCCGATGTTAAGCATCGCGGGCGCACGGGTGCGCTGCTCGTCGAGATTAAGGTGCAGGTTCCCACGAACCTGTCCGACGACGAGCGCGATGCCATGACCAAGCTGCGCGAGGCCGACACGCGCGACTATCGCGAGAAGGTCAACCGTTACAAGGCGACGTACTAGGGCGGTCGTGGCGCACGCCCGCGCCCGCGGACTTATGATGGACGATAACGAGACGGAAAGGGGTCAGGTAGCATGGCCGAGGACAATAGGAACAAACCGCTGTACATGATCAGCGTGGCGGCCGAGCTGACCGGCATGCACCCGCAGACTCTGCGCGTCTACGAGTCCAAAGGCTTGGTGAATCCCCAGCGCTCGGGCGGCAACACGCGTCTGTATTCGCGTGCCGATATCGAGCGCCTAGAGCTCATCAACCAGCTGACCGACGAGGGCATCAACCTTGCCGGCGTGGTGCGCATCCTCGATATGAAGGAGCGTGCTGAGGAGCGCGAGCGCGAGAACGAAAAACTCCGTGCCCGCGTGCGCCAGCTCGAGGACGAGCTGCACGAGTACAAGATGCAGAAGAAGATCACCGCCCTTGCCCCGCGTGACGGCTCGGTTAACCCCGAGCAAGTCATGCGCAAGCTGCTGGGCGCCGGCGGAGACTTATAGTTACGCGGTTTTTCCAAACCGCGTAACGGGCCGACGCTGCGCGCCGCCCAGAGCGACAATTTGTCATTCAAAAGGCAAGGCATGACCAGAAGGTCTATGCCTTGCCTTTTTCATGCCAACTTGTTCGCTCTGGACGTCGCTCGCTGTCCGTCCTCTGCCTGCGGCGCTCTCTTGGGTAGTCATTGGGGACGTTCTTAAATGACTAGTCAAAGGGGACATTCTTGCGGCACTTGGCACTTGGCACTTGGGGACGTTCCTTTTGTGCCGGCACTTTGGGACACTCCTTGTCAGGAGAGTGATGCAAGGTGCTCGTTCTTTACTTTACTGAGATAAAGTGAACGTGCAGATTCGTAACCCACTCGCAACCGTTCTATGGCACGATATTGAACGAATGTATGCTATGCGCCCAAATCTCTTGGGCAGAGTGGGAGACAGTATGGTTAAGCTGTACGAGGACGGTATCTACCTGCGCGGCGGCAGCGAGATTGTGCCTGCGGCCGAGGCTGCCGAGCGCGGTATTACGCAGACGCCCGAGGATGCTAAGCGCGGCACCATCGCGTATTCGATCCTCCAGGCACACAATACGTCCGGCAATCCCGAGGCGCTCAAGATTCGCTTCGACGCCATGGCGAGCCACGACATCACCTTTGTCGGCATCATCCAGACGGCGCGCGCCTCGGGCATGGAGCAGTTCCCGCTGCCTTACGTGCTTACCAACTGCCATAACTCGCTGTGTGCCGTGGGCGGCACCATCAACGAGGATGACCACGTCTTTGGCCTTTCCGCGGCCAAGAAGTACGGCGGCATCTTCGTCCCGCCGCACATCGCTGTCATCCACTCCTTTATGCGCGAAAACTTTGCCGGTTGCGGCAAGATGATCCTGGGCTCCGACTCGCACACCCGCTACGGCGCCCTGGGCACCATGGCCGTGGGCGAGGGCGGCGGCGAGCTGGCCAAACAGCTGCTGCGCGACACCTACGACGTCGCCTATCCCGGTGTCGTTGCCATCTACCTCACGGGCGCCCCGCGCCCCGGCGTCGGCCCGCACGACGTGGCGCTCGCCATCATCCGCGCCGTCTTTGCCAAGGGCTACGTTAAGAACAGGGTCATGGAGTTTGTAGGCCCGGGCATCGCGAGCATGACGACCGATTACCGCAACGGCGTTGACGTCATGACCACCGAGACCACCTGCCTGTCGAGCATCTGGGCCACCGACGAGGACACGCACGCGTTTTTGACCATGCACGGCCGCGGCGAGGACTACCGCGAGCTCAAGCCCGCCGATGTTGCCTACTACGACGGCTGCGTCGAAGTCGATCTGTCGAGCATCAAGCCCATGATCGCGCTGCCGTTCCATCCTTCTAACGGCTTTGAGATCGACGAGCTCAACGAGAACCTCGAGGACATCCTGCACGAGGTGGAGCTCGAGGCCGCCAAGATCGGCGAGGGCAAGACGCACTTTAGCCTGCTCGACAAGATCGTCGACGGCAAGCTGCACGTGCAGCAGGGCGTTATCGCCGGCTGCTCGGGCGGCAACTACGACTCCGTGGTCCAGGCTGCCCGCGTGCTCAAGGGCGCCAACACCGGGTGCGGCGAGTTCTCGCTGTCGGTCTATCCCACGAGCCAGCCCGTGACACTCGAGCTTACACGCCGCGGCTACATCTACGACCTTATGGAGGCCGGTGCGATCGTTCGCACGGCGTTCTGCGGTCCGTGCTTTGGCGCCGGCGACACGCCTGCCAACAACGGCCTGTCCATCCGCCACACCACGCGCAATTTCCCCAACCGCGAGGGCTCCAAGCCGGGTAATGGCCAGCTGAGCGCCGTGGCCCTGATGGACGCCCGCTCCATTGCGGCGACGGCTGCCAACGGCGGCGTCCTGACGCCGGCGACCGACCTGCCCGAGGAGACTTGGGACGAGGCCTGCGAGTACACCTTTGACGACGCACCGTACAAAAAGCGCGTGTACTGGGGCTTTGGCAAGGCGGAGCCTGCCGACGAGCTGGTCGAAGGCCCCAACATCAAGCCGTGGCCCGCGATGGAGCCCCTCGGCGACGATATCCTGCTCAAGGTGTGCTCCAAGATCATGGACCCGGTCACCACGACCGACGAGCTCATCCCCTCGGGCGAGACGAGCTCCTTCCGCTCCAACCCGCTGGGCCTGGCCGAGTTTACGCTCAGCCGCCGCGACCCGGCCTACGTGGGCCGCTCCAAGGAGGTCGACGCGGTGGAAAAGCGCCGTGTGGCCGGTGAGGCCGCGGGCGACCTGGCGGCACTCGATGCCGAGCTTGCCGGTGTGTTTGAGGCACTGGCCGGCGCGGGTGTCGCGGCCGATGCCAAGGCGACCGAGTGTGGCTCCATGCTCTATGCCAAGAAGCCTGGTGACGGTTCTGCCCGCGAGCAGGCCGCGAGCTGCCAGCGCGTGATTGGCGGCTTGGCCAATATCGTTCACGAGTACGCCACCAAGCGCTATCGCTCCAACGTGATGAACTGGGGCATGGTGCCCTTCCAGATGGAGGCTGAGCCCAACTTTGAGGTGGGCGACTATGTCTTTGTGCCGGGTATCCGCGCTGCGCTCGATGGTGACCTGAAGAACATCGCCGCCTACGTGGTGCGCGCCGACGGCACGGTCGAGCAGATTGAGCTCTATATTGCCGATATGACGGCAGAGGAGCGTGCCATCGTCAAGGCCGGCTGCCTGATCAACTACAACAAGTTCAAGGCCGCTGCCGAGTAACGCACATACTTGTCCGCCCCGGTTATACCTTTCCCTGCCGCTCACGCGCTTCGCGAGGGTCGCGTCAGAGAAAGGTATAACCGGGGCTACTTGTTAAGTGCTGCTCGTTGGGTCTTGAGGGCGCTAAAATCGAGGTTGCAACTCTCCTCTATGGGGGAGTGCGCCTTTGTTCATATGCTATCTAGAATTGACAGTATGAAGTTGGCGCTTTAAAGTGAGCTCAAAACACTCTCGTTTGTGGAGTTGAAGATGAAGCGTTGCACTTCTGTTTTGTTGCTGTTGGTGGCTTGCGTCGTCGCTGCTGCGGGCGTGGTCCTATTTGGCTCGCTTATCTTCTATGGGCCGAGTGGGGCTGAGCAGACGGTTGAGATGGCGTCCCTTGTTGCATCGATGCCCGGGCAAATGATTTCGGACGTTACAAAGCCCGATGAGATAACGCTCGATATCGAGGAAACGCCGGGCATTCTAAGCATAAGCAACTACCCCATGATTGAACTTGGCTCGTCTCGCTATACCAAGGACGAGAAGTTGTCCCGACAGGCGCTGGACTTGCTAAACGGGCGTTCGTTCAAACGCTGGGACGGTTGGGATGCCTATGAGCGCCGACGTGGTTCTGTGAACGGTGGCTACTATACAACGCTGAAGTTGTATTCATCTGATGGCAAACTGATGCGCACCGTTAACTACAATCCGGAATACGCAAAAGCCGGAGGTGGGGACGGCGTCTATATCCAAGATGGCGGCGTGACCTACATTCTTGAAGGCGACCAGCAGCAGGTGATCGATTTTTTGGATCGTTGCGTGATGGACGCGTACGACCAGACCTGCCTGCCCGACCCGCAGACTGCACGCGATGGTGGATCTGCTCGTACATGGCTATTCGAGGATGAGATGCCCTGGACCGCCGAATCGGGAAGCACGGGCTCGGCAAAAGAGTAGAGAACGCGACCACCACAAAGGTGCCCCTTTGCGGTGGTTTTCAGTCTGTCTCGATCTGTAACATCTGGGCCGTTAAAAGTGGGCTTGGTGTTGCAGATTTAGATTATCGATTCGGGTGTCTTCTGTTTATCTCGATCTGTAACAGGTGGACCCTTATTTGCCGAGTAGTTGTTACAGATTTAGATAAACGGGCGCCGCTGAGCATTTCATCTCAATCTGTAACATCTGGGGTCAAAAACGGCCGCTAGATGTTACAGATCGAGACAGATGAGCGCCGGAGTCGAAAACCACCACAAAGGGGACAGGCACCTTTGTGGCGGTGGGGAACGAGCTCGATGTTGTTGTGATTGTTGAGCGGTATGTTAATGAGCGTCTCTACAGGATTTCATCTGGGCTGGCGGGCTTGGTTGTTTTGGGGATGCCGAGTTTGGATGACGCGAAATCGTCAACATTGTCCTTAATTCCGTCTTTGGTGTAGACAGTGACCATATAGGTGCTGTGTCCGAATTCGCCCTTGTCGCGTGTTGCCCAGGCATCCCAGTAGGCGGCCCCGTTTCGCCCTTTGATTTTTCCGACACGGCGGAGTTCTGTTCGCTTTAATTTCCGGTTGCTATAGATGGTTCGACCGGCTTCCGCGGTGAGCCCGCACTGTCCAAGCAGCTTGTCGAGGACTTGGTTCATGTGGCGCTCATCGGTGTTTGGTGCGTAGTCGTAGGCGAGGGTGATGGAGTCGAGTGGCTGGTCGTCGATCAGATAGTTTAGCGCCTGAGGTTCAAGGCAGAAATAGGGGGAGCATCCGTCGACCTTGCCGAGCAACGGTAACTTGGACTGCCAACTTCCGGTGGGAATTGCATATTCGTAGAACACGCCACGGCAGACAAAGGAGAGCGAGGTGGCACGCGAGCCGGCGTCGATCATCCCGCAAAGATCGAAGGGCGAGGCGATACCAAAAGAAAAGGGCGTGATGACGATAAGGAAGAGCATCACGATGGGTATGGCGAGAATGGCGATGACGTTGCGACCGGTGGAATGAGACGGCTTCACATGCGCTCCTCGAGACAAAGATCTGTTGAGGATAGGCAGAAATGGATATGTTCAGAGAACAATTCAAGTTTAATCTCATGGCGCGAGATGGTCGACCGTTAGCGTCGAAAACCACCACAAAGGTGCCTGTCCCCTTTGTGGTGGTGAGGAGCGCGCGGCTTCTTTTGGAAATAGTGTTAGCTGGCGGTATCATTAGTGCAGGTGGCGAAGGTTTGCATTGTGGGGTGTTTTGCCGTGAGCCGTTCTACCCGTATTGGATTGATTGTCTTGGCGCTTGCGATCGCTGTGGTTGGCGCGGGCGCTGTCGGTATGGCATTTCTACCTGCTGCGGTGACGGAGCCGGTGGTCAAGCCTGTGACTCAATCTGTCGAACTTCTGACCGGCGACGACAAGCCCGAGGCCATTACCGTTGATTTTGATGAGCAGCCGGCTGTGCTGGGTATTAGCAATTATCCGCGTATTCAGCTTGGGGCCATGCGCTATACCACGGATACAAGCCTGATCGATAGGGCGTCCGAGCTACTCAAGGGCAAAACATTTAAGCGTTGGTACGGATATGCGTCCTATCGGGCAAAAGCGAACGACATGGTTGGCGGATGCCACTCTTCCATCGAGCTGGACACTGCAAACGGCGCCAAGTTATGTGATGTCTCGTACGATCCGGGCTACGAGGGCAATGAGGGTCCGGGCATCTACATCATGGACGGCGATGGCGCCTATGTCATGGAGGGCGACCAGACCGAGCTCAACGATTTTATGGGTCAGTGTATCCAAGATGCCTATAAACAGACCTGCTTGCCTGACCCGCAGACTGCACGCGATAGTGGGTCTGCCCGTACATGGCTGTTCGAGGATGAGATGCCCTGGACCGTCGAATCGGGAAGTACGGGTTCGGCGAAGGAGTAGA
>WGSQ01000101.1 GCA_014871605.1 Collinsella sp.
ATGTCAATCCTGGTCTAACAGAGCCTTTTTTAATCCCCGTCCCAGAAAAATCATCGACGAACGCACTACTTTGCGCTGGTGAGGACACCAGTGGTGTCGAAGGCCGGGGTGAAGCTCTCGTCTACCGCGCCGCCCTCTTGCCAAAACATCGTCGTAAAGCCCAGGTCGTCGGCATGGTCGAGCACCAGCTCGTACTCCTCGCGCGTCACGGCGCGCGCCAGGTCGCCGCCCTGCTCGCGCATGAGTGCATTGGGCGTGTACTGGTTCATGACCGAGATCGGCACGTCACCCACCGTCTGCCACACCAGGTCTAACACGCGGCACGAGTCATCCGCATGCCCCGGCAGCACCAGGTGGCGCACGATGATGCCGCGCTTCATGAGCCCGCCCTCATCCACCAGCTCCCCCCCGCGGCGATCGATCTCGCGCGCCATCTGGGCCAGACCCGACACGGCCACGCGCGGGTAGTCCTTAATATGAGAAAGCGACTGCGCAAGCCCGGCATCGGCATATTTAAAGTCGGTGAGCCACACATCGACCAGGTCGCCCAGCGCCGCCACGGCACTCGCGCGCTCGTAGCCACTCGTGTTGTAGACGATCGGGATGACCAGCCCGCGCGTCCGCGCCGCAGCAATCGCGGCAGGCAACAGGTGCGCATAGTGCGTCGCCGTCACCAAATTGATGTTGTTGGCACCCTGGTCCTGCAGTTCCAGCATAATCTCGACCAGGCGCTCAGGCGAAATCTCAAGGCCAAAATTGCCGGTCGAGATCTCGTGATTCTGGCAGTAGATACATTTGAGCGAGCAGCCGCTAAAGAAGATCGTGCCCGATCCGGCCTCGCCCGAGATAGGCGGCTCCTCCCACATATGAAGCGCCGCGCGGGCCACCTTGAGCGTGTCGTTAGCACCGCATACGCCGCGCGCGCCCTCATCGCGCGCCGCACCGCAACGGCGCGGACACAAATGGCAGGCGGGCGAAAAAAGTTCGGTCAACGACGTCGGCATAAAAACATGCTCCAAAACAACGATTCAGCAGCTCAAACATTAAGGCCCGGACCGCGCAGACGGCTCCAAGCCTAAGGCGCCGTAATCGTCCGACACGATTTTTGTAATGTCAAGACTGGAATCCACAAAGTGCCGCTTTATGATGTAGGTATTCCGCCCCCCGCGGAGCAACTGGGTGAACCGTCGCGTTTATTTAGGGAGCCCACACAGTCGTACCTAGTACAGGTATCCTTCGTTGTTAAGGACGCTGGAACAGTCGATGAGGGCACCCACCTGTTTTAGGTGGGTTCATTTTCGTAACGTGGGGGGTGGTTTTCTTTTGCCGAAAATCACCATTACAGTCCATATGGATCCCCGTCGGCATCCCGACAAGCCATCGACAACATCCCAATATCTGGTAAGCGCGTGATTATCGCTGCGTGCAATTACATGCACCCCCCTTGGTCGAGTATTATGGTTCGGCTATGCCCTTTGCGCATGGCGTTCTTCTGACCTTTTCCTTCGACGCTTGGCGGTTTTTAGATTCATGGCTTCATCCCCGAGCTACATACCGTACCTATGCGTGGCAGCGGCGGCCTTTATCACGACCTTCCTCGCGGTGCCCCTGGTCAAGCGCTTGGCAATTAAGCTCGATGCCGTCGACTATCCTTCTAAGCGCCGCATCAACACCAAGCCCATCCCGCGTTTGGGCGGAACGGCGGTGTTTTTGGGCCTGGTCGTTGCCTGCATTGTGCAAATCCTAGGCACCTGGCACCTAGGCTGGCCACCCGTCCTGGTGCCGCACCCGCGCCTTCACATTAGCTATCCCATGCTGGCGCTCTCCTTTACCGTCATCTTTGCGACCGGCGCTATCGACGACGTCTTCCAGCTCAAGCCCAAGCAAAAGCTGGCCGGACAGGTCCTCGCCGCGCTCATCGCCTGTATCGGCGGCCTGAAAATCGGCGTCATCGTCAACCCGTTTGCCCCCGGCGAAATCATGCTCGCATGGCTCGCCTACCCCATCACCGTGATCTATCTGGTGGCATTCACCAACATCATTAACCTCATCGACGGCCTCGACGGCTTGGCCACGGGCATCTGCGGCATCGCGTCGTTCACCATGTTTTCGATGGCCGTTCTCTCGGGCCGCATCGACGCCGCCGCGCTCTCCATTGCGCTCTTTGGCGCCTGTCTGGCCTTTTTGCGCTACAACTTCAACCCCGCAAGCATCTTCTTGGGCGACTCGGGGTCGCGGCTTCTAGGCTTTGCGTTGGGCTCCATCTCGCTGCTCAACGTGAGCCGCACCGCCGCGCTCACCTCGCTTATCATCCCGCTCATCGTTGCCGGCGTGCCCATCATCGACACGTTTAGCGCCATTGTGCGCCGCAGACGCGCCCACATTAGCATTGGGCAGGCCGACAAGGGCCACATCCACCACCGCCTGATCCAAGAAGGCTACAACCAAAAACAGGCCGTGCTGCTCATCTATGCCTGGTGCATCATGCTTTCGGCCGGCGCCGCCGCGATTAACCAGGTCGAGGTGCCCATGCGTGTGCTCATCTTTACCGTGCTCGCCATTGGCTCGGCGGCCTTCGCCAAGCACCTGCACCTGTTTGAACCCGTGCTGCGCCACCATTACAACAAGCGTACGCACGAGGACGAGCTCGTCACCCCCGACGACCCCGCCTTTAAGCAGGAGGAGCAGGCAGCCGAGGAGCGCAAAGAAGAGCGCCACCACAAGCTCTAGGGCAAGCTGCCGAGGATGTGCCAAGGCACCGTTAGCCAAGCGCGGCCGCGCCGCACCCATCGCACATGCCGCACCACGCGCGTCCCTCTCCCGCCCCTCGCCTACTTACGCACCGCCCCTCCAATAAACGCGTTATCATCTTGACCCATGAACATACGTTAGGAGCAATCATGCCAAACGAGAACAGCTACGAAGTCGCGCTGCAAAAGAGCAACGCCATTCGCGAGGGCCTGGCCAAAACGCCCGAGAAGTTCACCATGCTCACCGGCGACCGCCCCACCGGCCGTCTGCACCTAGGCCACTACTTCGGTACCCTCAAGGGCCGTGTTGAGCTGCAGAACATGGGCGCCAAGACCAACGTGCTCATCGCCGACTACCAGGTCATCACTGACCGCGACACGACCGAGCACATCCAGGACAACGTGTACAACATGGTCATGGACTACCTTGCCTGCGGCATCGACCCCGACAAGACCATGATCTACGCGCACTCCGCCGTGCCCGCCGCCAACCAGCTCATGCTGCCGTTCCTGTCGCTGGTGTCCGAGGCCGAGCTGGCGCGCAACCCCACCGTCAAGGCCGAGATGGAGGCCTCGGGCCACGAGCTCACCGGCCTTCTGCTGACCTACCCGGTACATCAAGCCTGCGACATCCTGTTCTGCAAGGGCAACGTGGTACCCGTCGGTCGCGACCAGCTGCCGCACATCGAGCTTACCCGCACCATCGCCCGCCGCTTTAACAACCGTTACGGCAAGGTGTTCCCCGAAGTCGACGCGCTGCTGTCCGAGACCCCGCTACTGCCCGGCCTTGACGGTCGCAAGATGAGCAAAAGCTACGGCAACGCCATCAACATCTCGATGACCGCTGAGGAGACGGCCAAGCGCATCAAGAAGAGCCAGACCGACTCTGAGCGCATGATCACGTTCGATCCCGAGAACCGCCCCGGCGTGTCCGGTTTGCTTTCGACGGCCGCCATCTGCACCGGTCGCTCCGAGGTCGAAATTGCCGAGGAGATTGGCATGGGCGGCTCCGGCCAGCTCAAGAAGTACGTGACCGAGGCTGTCAACGAGTACTTCGCACCGATCCGTGAGCGTCGTCAGCGCTACGAGAACGATCTGGACTATGTGAAGGACGTGCTGCACGAGGGCAACCGTCGCGCCAACGAGATCGCCGAGCAGACCCTGGCAGAGGTTCAGGACGCCATGGGTATGGTGTACTAGGCAAAGCGCCTTCGCACAACATAGACGGTGAGGCTGAATCCTCACCGAAACAGGAACAGGCCCGCTGGCAGTTAGTTGCCAGCGGGCCTGTTCCCGAAGTACACCGTTGAATCGCACAGAGGGGAGGAATGCGAATCAAACTCAACAGGGCAGGCTTTTTCATCGCCTATTGCCTGCTCCGTTGCTGAATACAATATAGTTCACCTTGGTTTACTTTGTAGCGTCAATATACGCCGCCACACCTTCTCCATAAGTTAGCTCCGGTAAACTAAAACCACCACGAAGGGGACAGGCACCTTTGTGGTGATTTTGACGAAGCCCGCCACTACAGCCCGGCAGGCCAGCGACAGGCGGCCAGATCAACATGCATGGGATCGGCAAACGTCACGCCCTCCCCCATTAAGAGCTCGCGCTGAGCATCGGGGCCACCAAAGGCAAAGCCCTCACAGATACGGCCGTCGGCAAACACCACGCGATGGCAGGGAATCTCGCCGGGGCGCGGATTGCTGTGCAGCGCGTAACCCACGTACCGCGCACTTCGTGGACGACCGGCAAGCAGCGCCACCTGACCATACGTGGCGACCATCCCCTCGGGGATCTGCTCGACCACCTCGTACACCCGCTCAAAAAAGCCCTCAGACGCCATCGCATGCTCCCTTCCACCCGGAAAAGCATAAACCACCACAAAGGTGCCTGTCCCCTTTGTGGTGGTTTATGGCAGGTCGGTTAGTTGGCGGGCTGGAAGAAGGCTACTGCTACGGCGCCGGGGCCAACGTGGGTACCGATGGTGGCGCCGATGGTGTGAACGGGCAACTCGCCCTCGGTGTGGCCAGCCCAAAGTACCGCGCTGTCCTCGATATACTTCTTGAGCACCGCATCCGAAAGACCCGTATAGCCGAGCGCCAGCGGCATGGAAAAGTCGATGCCGCCCGCCTTTTCGACCTTTTGGTTCAGCAGGTTGCGGCCGTTCTTGGAACCGCGCGCCTTGCCCAGCTGCACGATCAGTCCGTCCTCGGCGGCCACAACGGGCTTCACGTTGAGCAGCGTACCCACGGCGCCGGCCGCAGCAGACAGACGACCGCCGCGCACCAGGTACTCCAGTGTCTCGAGTAGGCCGATAACCACCACACGGTCGCGCACGGCCTCGACAGCCGCCGCGATCTGAGATGCACTGCGGCCCTCGTCCACCAAGCGCAGCGCATATTCGACCAGGACGCGCTCGCCCAGGGTGACGTTGTTGCTGTCTACCACGAACACGTCGCCACCTGGCGCCTCGGCAAGTGCGGTACGGGCACTCTGATTGGTGCCTGATAGCTTAGCGCCCACGGTAATAATCACGGCCTCGTCGCCGGCCTCACGCGCCTCGGCGATGGCCTGCGAAAACGCGTACGGGTTGACCTGGCCGGTCTTGGGCAGCTCATCGCGCTCCACGAGCATCTCGTAAAAGCGCTGGTGATCGATGTCGATGCCATCCATGTACACATCGGTGCCAAAGGTGACGGACAGCGGCAAAACGGCCAGTGCCGGGTGCTCCGCCGGCGACATATCGCTTGCGGAATCGGTAATAATGCGGACGGACATAGCGAATCCTTTCTTGCGCAGGTCCCGCGCAGGGAATTTTGACAGCAAGGCCCCGGCACGGTATACGCGCTCAAACAGGACTATGCAGTTGTTAATTGGAAGCAAAAGCCTTGGCGGCCCTACAGCTCGCGCAGGGTGTTAAGAATCGTGCGCAGCGACGCATACATCTGCTCGCGCTGCTCCACACCCATAGCCTTACCGGTGGTATCGAGCACTTCGTGGATGATGCGGTCGGCCTCGCCCATGCTCTCGCCGCCCAGAGCGGTCAGGCGCACCGGAGCACGATACTTAACGGCGGCATCGCCCGAATCATCGACCTCGACGTAGCCGCCCTCCTCCAGATGCGCAAGCGTACGCGAGACGGCGGCGCGGGTCACGCCTGCCATGCGAGCCAAGTCAGCGCCAGTCAGGCCGTCCTTGCTGCGTTCAAGATAGTACAGGCACATAACGTCGGAGCCCTTAAGGCCGAGCCTTGCGCCCTCGGATGTCTTAATGCGCTGGATCTCCTTGTAGAGCCCGCTGATCAGTCCGACAAAGTCCTCGAAACGTGTCTCGTCGTTCTGCTGCATGGGAGACGACCGCCTTTCGCTTGCATAATGCTAACGGGTAAACATCTTAACCGTACCCAGCGGCCGCCAGCCCTGCACGACCTATTTGTTGACCCATCAACATAAAAACCACCACAAAGGGGACAGGCACCTTTGTGGTGGTTTGGGGCATCAATAGGTTCTAGGCGCCGCTACAGGTCAACACAGGGATTGTCGCGGGTCACAAGCGTCTTAATTACAACCGTCGCTCCCAGATAGCGCTCAAGCAGCTCGGCTACGCGATCGATCGCAGCCTGGCAATCCCCCATCCGCTCGGGCTCCACGCCCTCAATCGCCAGGAC
>WGSQ01000102.1 GCA_014871605.1 Collinsella sp.
ACGGCACACTCGCTCGCACCCAGCTGGAACATCGGCTCACACCAGGCCTGGGCTGCCATGGTGTAGGCGTGCACGGTCAGCAGGGTCTCGCCCACCGCGGCCTCTCGAACCACCAGCGGAAGCTGGACGGATTCGCCGGGAGCCACCGCACCGGGCATGAGCGTCGTGCGACACACCACATCGCCGTCTACCAGGGTCTCCGCCGACAGGCAGACGTCCTCGAGGGTGGTAAACCAGCGCTTGTTGGTGACGGTCAGCTCGCCCGCCTCGGCATCATAGGCCATGCGAACCGGGCAGATGACCTGGCCATACTCAGTGAGGCCCGGGCTCGGCTGCTGCCAAGGGAACACCATGCCGTCGATGCAGAAGTTGCTGTTGTTGGGGTAATCGCCGTTGTCGCCGCCATACATATCGTAGGCAACGCCGTCCTCGGTCACGGCAGCCAGACCGTGGTCGCACCATTCCCAGATGAACTGGCCCTGGATGCAATCCCAGCGATCGAAGACCTCCTGGTACTCGGACAGGCCTCCGGGACCGTTGCCCATGGAGTGACCGTACTCGCAGTTGATACGCGGCTTGGGGAACGGATGCTCACCAAAGTCGTTCATCTGCGACACACGGGAGTACATCGTGGAAATGACGTCGACGGTATCGGCGTTGCGGTCCTCCTCGTAGTGGACCGGACGGCCGTCGAGCTCGTGGGCCTTGGCATACATCGCGCGGATGTTGCAGCCGTAGCCGCTCTCGTTGCCCATCGACCACATAATGATGCAGGCGTGGTTGCGCTCCTGCATCACCAGGCGCTCGACGCGGTCGACGTAGGCCGCCTCCCATGCCGGATCGTCGGTGACCAGGGCGATGTTGCCGATATTCTCGAAGCCGTGGCTCTCCATATCGGTCTCGGCGACCAGCATGATGCCATACTCATCACACAGCTCGTAGAAGCGCGGGTCATTGGCATAGTGAGAGGTGCGCACTGCGTTGATGTTGTGCTGCTTCATGAGCTCCAGGTCGCGGCGCATGCGATCGAGGCCAACGGCGCGGCCCTTGTGATCGTCGTGATCGTGGCGGTTGACGCCATGCATCTTAAAGTAGGTGCCGTTGAGGTAGATGTGATTGCCCTCGACCGTCACCTCGGCAAGGCCCTGGCGATGCGGAACGTACTCGCTGACCTTATCGCCGTCGTAGACCTCAAACGTAAGGTCATAGAGGAAGGGGTCCTCGGGATTCCAGAAGTGGGCATCGGTCACGCTGCACTCGGCATGGCCGTCGATGCACTCGCCCGTGGCCACCACGCTCTCGCCATCGCTGAGCGTAAACACAACGCGGGTAGCACCCTCGGTCACCGTATCGAGCGAGATCAGAGCGGCATCGCCCTCGCGGTGCGTGCGGAACCTAAAGTCGACCAGGTGCGCGGCAGGACGCTGCATAAGGTACACATCACGGAAGATGCCCGATGCCCACCACATATCCTGGTCCTCGATATAGCTGCCATCGCTGTACTGCAGGACCTTGACCGCAAACAGGTTGTCGCCCTCGACGAGCGCGTCAGTCACGTCAAACTCGGCGGACAGGCGCGAACCCTTGGTCATGCCGATAAACTGGCCGTTGACGTACAGCTCGCCATAGCTCTCGATGCCGTCAAAGCGAATGATCTCGCGAGCACCGGCGGGAACGGCGGGGAGGTTGACGATGCGCTGGTAAACGCCCGTGGGGTCATCGGAGGGAACAAACGGCTGATCTACCGGGAACGGAAAACCCTCGTCGGTATAGGCAAGATTGCCATAGCCATCTACCTGCCACAGGTGCGGAACCTCCACGTGATCCCACTCGGGTTCGTAGGTGGAGAGCTCCTTGTTGGAGACGGCAGCGGGGCCCTCAAAGAGGCGGAACTGCCACGAGCCGGACAGCTGGACAAATCCGCGCGACAGCTCGCGGCTGTACGTTGCAGCGAGGTCGGCGGTCTCGTAACCCATAAAGTACGCATGGGGTGCCAGGCGGTTCCTGTGGGTGAGCGCTTGGTTTTCCCAATCGTTAATGGCGTCCATGGTGATGCTCCTTCATCATCGTAGTGTTTTCTGTGCAACCGGTTGTCCTTATCTTACGGGCGGTACAAAAAGTTGTGCAATCGGTTGTCCGCCGAACGGTCGATTTTGCCGGATTAACGGTGCAACCGGTTGTACAACCGTGATACTTATGTCACTCTGAGTATCGATACACCGCGCAAAACAATGCCCTTAAGCTCGTGGGCAATCGCCGCGCCCGCCGACAACTCGCCCATACGAGACGTTTTGGACACGGCTTGGTTGCAAACGGCGCCGGCTACCGGATATCGTGAACGCTGCTCGGGCGCACTATACTAATCTGTATCCGCATGAACCTTTATTGATAGCCCGCCGGCTCAATTGCACAGGAGACGCCATGAACCGATCAGCACACACCGCACCCACGCTTGCCGAGGTTGCCGAAGCTGCCGGTGTATCGCGCTCCACGGCATCGCGAGCACTCAACGATTCACCCCGCATTAGCGAGGAGACAAAAAAGCGCGTCCGCGCGGCGGCAAAAAAGGTTAACTTCGTTCCCAACGCACGCGGCAGGGCACTCGCCGTCGGACGCACGGAAATAATCGCCGTACTGGTTACCGAGCCCCTTAATGAGCTGTTCGGCGACCCCACCTACAGTGAGTTTTTGAGCGGCATTACCGAGGAGCTCTCGGAATCGTCTTACCTGCCCGTGATCTTGCAAGCGTCTTCATCCCATGAGCGCAGCCGCGCACGTGAGCACTTTGAGCGCCGCTCCTTCGACGCCGTCATCGACGTCTCGCCCTACAAGGGCAGCGAACTGCTCGAAGTGCTGCGCGAACTGAACGTTCCGACGGTATTGTGCGGCCAGCTCGAAGGCCATCCCTACCGCGATGTGTTCTCGACGGTCTATTCGGACGACGAAGAGGGCGGGCGCTTTGCGGCGCTCGCCATGAAGGAGCGCGGGCGTAAGGATATCGTTGCCGTGCTGGGACCTCGGGACAACCCCGCCGTCATCGACCGCCTTCGCGGCTACCGTGCGATTTTGGGCGAAAGCCTTGACGATGACAATGTCATCTATACCGGATGGAGCAGCGGAGACGGCTACCAGGCCGCGCGGCAACTGCTCGCGCGCGAAATCCACGCCGACGGCGTGCTCTGCGGATCGGACCGTATCGCGACCGGCGTTATCGCCGCATTTAACGAAGCCGGATTCAGCGTGCCACAAGATGTTTCGGTCGTGGGCTTCGTTGACCACGAAGTCGCCGCTCGCGCCGTCCCCGCGCTTACCACCATTCGCCAGCCGCTGCGCGAAGAAGGCCGCGCGGCCGCAGGCATCGCGCTCGATATGATCAACGGCGCCGAGCCCACCACCACCGTCATGCACATGCAGCTCGTTCGGAGAGACTCGCTGTAGGAAACTGCGACCCCTGTGCGCCGCATTTTTTGGGCGGCAAAACCTCAGGATAATCGCGACGAACGCGGGCGGGCGCGCTTGATGGCGTTGGCGATGGAACTACTCGTTGGCGATCGCGGCGAGCCAGGCGCTCACGCGATCGACGACCTCGCTCCATCCAGCCACGCCCAAGACGCAAAAATAGGGAGCGAACAAAAACACGTAGCGTGCACGCGTCTCGAACACCATCAAAAATAACGCCAGGGCGCAAACAGCAAGCATGGGCACGACCGTCGCGGCATCGAGCCGCCGCGAAAAACCGAGCAGCACCACGCCCGCGATGCAGCCGATCCACAGGGTCTGAGAGAGCACCTCAAACCACATACCGTTTTGGGCATTGGGGTCTTCGTGGTTAAAATTGCCGATACCGTAATAGGCCTTGAGTGCTCGGCAGTTTCCATGCAGCTCGATCCAAAACTGTCCCTCGATCCCCCATGCAAACGTTCCGTCCGAAAAAGCCGATAGCAGCTTTTGGTGATACAGGCGCAAAAGGCCCAAAGGCCCCAGATCATGGATACGCTGTTTCCATACCCGGACATTCATGGCCGAGCGCTCGCTGGAGGTAGCACAAGCGGCAGAGGCCAAGGCATCGTCCGCATTGTAGACGCCCATGCTCTGACTGTTAAGACCCATCATAAGGTAGTGCGTCATGGACAGTTCCAGCTCTTTGTTGAGCTGCACCTGCCGAGACGACACGGCATTCGTCACAAACAGCGATAGGCATACCCCGGCCACCAGGGCAGCCGCAAAGGGCGCGGTGCGCCGCAGGGCCAAAGCGATCCCCGATGCCTCGCGGCGCATGCGAGCGACGCGCATAGGCACCGTGAGCATCTCCACAAACAAGGCGGCTGCCAGGATAAAGATCGTCGTGGGCTTAATCGCATAGCCCAGCACCGCCACCGCACCCAAGCCAAACCACCCTTGCCAGCGGTTTTTATGGCACACATAGCACCAAAGCCCAATGGCGGGGCAGAGCATTCCGTAGGTATCGGAATAAGGCACCAAAATCCACGGGGACGCGCCGGCAAGCAGGACGAGCACCACGAGCGTAACGACACCCGCCCGAATGCCACGCAGCCCGCGAGCGGCATGAGCGGCAAAAAACACGGCGAGCGTAACGCACAGACAGCTCCCCACTACAAGCGACAGATAGGTATCGGGGCTTCCGAGCAAGCGCCCCACAAAGCTGATGGCACGAAATAACCCATATAAAAACCGCTGGTTGGGGTTTTGGCTCAGATAATCGGCAATGCTTTGCGGGTCGTCGACCGTTGCCAGGGCCCGGGCATCCCAGTCGGTCTTAAACCAGCACCCCCACACCACGACGAGCTGATAGGCAAACAGGGCGATGCAAAACAGCACGACGAGCACGTTCCATGCCCGCCTTGGGTCGCGCACGCGCGGCGCCACGTAAAACGTCGCGATGCGCGTGCAAAAACACAGCGCAAACAACGATATCGCGCCCAGGGCAAAAAACAGCAGCTGCCGGTGCGCGGCAAACGAAAACTTGCACGCATACTCCCAGCCGTCGCACGTAAACAAGATGAGTACCAAGATCAGACCAAAGAATGCGACAGCAAGGCGTCCGAACGCTACGACGCCGGCAGCAGGTTGAGAATCAGTGTGTGACATGGAGCGGTTCCTCGGTAACAGGTTATTGGGGTCGGGCGATGCTGGCTATTTGCGCTCGGCTACGACATAGATGGGGCGACGCTTGGTTTCCAGATAGGTCTTGGACAGGTACTCGCCCAAGATACCGAGCGAAAAGAGCTGGATGCCGCCGATAAGAAGGATTACGCAGATGGTGCTTGGCCAGCCGGCAACGGGATCGCCGAACAGCAGGGCACGCACCACGACGAATACGATGCCCGCAAAGGCGGCAAGGCAAAAGAACAGGCCTGTATACGATGCCAGGACCAGCGGGGCAGTCGAAAAGTCGACGATGCCCTCGATCGAATACCTAAACAGCGACAGGAGGGACCATTTGGTTCTGCCCGCGACGCGCTCGATATTTTCGTACGAGATCCAGTGTGTCTTAAATCCCACCCACGAGAAAATGCCCTTCGAGAAGCGGTTGATCTCGCCCAGAGATAAGACGGCATCGACGAACTTTCTGGTCATGCAACGATAGTCGCGCGCGCCGTCGACGATCTGGGTCGTCGATATGCGGTTGATCAAACGATAGAACAGACGCGAGAGTGCACTACGCACGGGCGGCTCACCTGTCCGGTTGGCCCGACGCGTCGCCACGCAGTCGTAATCAGGATTTTGGGAAAGAAATCCCAGCATGTCGGGTATGAGCGACGGTGGGTCCTGCAGGTCGGCATCCATGGTTATGACATAGGCCCCACATGAGGCCGTAAGGCCTGCATAGAGCGCGGCCTCCTTGCCAAAATTACGCGAAAATGAAAGATAGTGTACTGATTCGCTTTGCTGAGCAAACTGCCGGACAAGATCGAGCGTGCCATCTATCGACCCGTCGTCCACAAACCAGTACTCCACGTCAAGGTCGTAGAGCTTCTTGACAGCCAGGGCCGCCTTATTCACCTCCCCCATAAAAGCATGCAGGGACTCCTCCTCGTTAAAGCAAGGAACGACGATGCTCACCGTGTTGTCACGCGACGTATGCTTATCCATAGCGGTCAATCCCGTCCAATCCTGTTTGCCCGAACATACCCGCAGCGGGTATCATCGGCACCCTTTATCCTCTTTGGCGGCACAAGACGACCGCGCCCGCAACTCCCAGCAAGCTTGCGACCAATCCGGGCAGCAGCCACGGTGTGCTCAGACGAATCACCGTCGTTCCCCGATCCGCGTACACAAGGTTGTTGACGTCGCGCGCCGCACCTTTAACGAGTTCCATGTTGTCGAGGGCGGCAAGTGTCGTGTCGACGTTGTCCGCATCGCTCGAGAT
>WGSQ01000103.1 GCA_014871605.1 Collinsella sp.
GCGAAGACGGCCACTTCTCACGATGAAAACGTGTATCGGAGTTGGCAAGACCCGCGGCAACGGGTGCCATCCGTGTTCCTATCTTATCTGCAAGCGTTCTGTCGCGCAAGCGTTGAGGCAAACGATTGAAGGACGCAGACAGGATGTATTTGTGTCCGCACGGGACCGTAGACTTCTCAATAAGGTTACACACCGGTTTATCCGGCCGTTAGAGGAGCTGCTATGTACGAGCCTTCGCGTGTTCTTCTGTCATTTCACATTGCAGGATTTCAGTATACCGATGGCGCCTTGGTCTTGGGCGATCTTAAAGCGGGCGATAAACTGACGCTGTGTGCCGAGCGCGATAATCCCCATGACCCCGAGGTAGTTGCGATCTACTATGGCAAGACCAAACTTGGCTACGTTCCGGGAAACGAGGTTGGCCCACTGTCCTTGATGATGTATTACGGCCACGAGGACGTATTTGAGGCCCGCGTGCAACAGGTTGCCCCCGAGCGCAGCCCGTGGCATCAGGTGCGCGTTGGGCTCTATGTGGTGGATGCTCGCTAATCGGTATGGGAGACTGCCATGTTTGATGACGATGACCTGTTCGATCTGACAGACGATCCGTTTGAGTGGGATACGCTACTCGATGACGATGAGTTGGAGCGGGATCGTAAGAAGCGGCAGGGCAAGAACGCCCAGGGTGACGCTTCGAAAAAGCAAGACAAGCGCCGCCGCGGACTGTTCGACGGGCTCTTTGGCTAACCGCCGCATCGCTGTGTCTGTATACTTAGCACGAGTTGGATGCATTGCGAAATGAGGGCATAGACGATGATGTGGTTTACCGCCGACCTGCACCTGGGCGATACGAATATCTTGCACGACATGGATCGACCGTTTGATTCGGTCGAGGAGATGAACCGCAAGGTCATCGATGCCATCAATGAGTGCGTGGCTGCGGACGACCGCCTCTATATCCTGGGAGACTTTACGTATCGCTTGCCCATGGCGGAGGCGGTGCGCCTGCGCGAGCGTATCGAATGCAAGAATGCGACGCTCATCCGCGGTAACCATGACGGCGACTGGGAAGATTCCGACGCCCCGCAAATTTGGGAAGACGTGCGCGATTACCTGGAGATTGCTCCCGGCTATGCCAAGGGCCATCGTCTGGTTATGAGCCACTACCCCATGCTCAGCTGGAACGGCAAGGCACGTGGCGCCATTATGCTGCATGGGCATATCCACAGCAGGGGTGACCGCACCAACGCACGCAACCGCGATCGCGAGCGCCCGATCCTGCGCTATGACGTTGGCCTTGATGCCAACGACTACAGACCCGTAAGCCGCGATCAAATCCTGGGCTTCTTTGGACTGTAATTCTCGAACCACCACAAAGGGGACAGGCACCTTTGTGGTGGTTCTGGCGCCGTTGCCATTATGGCGGCGGCGCCTTTTTTGTCCGCGTGGCGCGGTAGAGTGTAGGCGGTTGAAATTTGCGTCCATCGAGGAGCTGCTATGAACGAGATCAAGTGCCCGCATTGCGGCGAAGTTTTTAAGGTCGATGCGTCCGGCTATGCGGATATCGTCAAGCAAGTGCGCGATGCCGAGTTCTCGCGCGATCTTGATGAGCGCGTAGCGGCGGCTCGACGCGAGGGCGAGCAGGCGCTGGAGCTTGAGCGTTCGCGTTCGGCGTCTGCCCTGCAGGAGGCGGAGTCTCAACGCGACGCTCAGCTTGTCGAGCAGAAGAACACTGCGGATCAGAAACTGGCGCAAGAGGTTGCCAAGCGCGATGCTGAGCTTGCCGAGCTGCGCGCTAAGCTCGAGGGCGCTGCCGCAGAGCGCGAGAGTGCAAGCCAGCGCGCGGCGGTTGAGGCACGAGCCAATGCTCAAAAAGAGAATGCCGAACTCCAGCGTGAGATTGATAGCCTGCGTGCGCAGCTTGGGCGCAAAGATGACGAAGCAAAGCTTGCCGAGTCGGCGGCGCGCAACGCTGCTCAAAACGATTTAGCTGCACGCGACGCTCAGATTGCCGAGCTGCAGGCCAGGCTTGCCGCGGCGGACAAGGCCCAGGAGATGGCGCTTGCCGCTGCCGCGGCAGAGTCGCAGCGTGAGCTCGATGCCGCTCGCAGCGAGGCCGAGCGCGCGTTTGCTGACTATCGCGCAAAGGTACAAGAGAAGTTTTCCGCCGCAAAGGCTCAGTCCGAGCAAGAGGCCGAGGGCCTGCGTGCCCAGCTGCGCGAGCAGGAACTGATGGCAAAAATGAACCTGTCAGAGGCGGTCGCCGCGGCGGAGCGAGAGCGCGATGAGGCGCGTGCCAAACTGACGAGCGAGCTGGCGGTGCGCGATTCTCGCGAGGAACAGGTCAAGGCGGCACACGAGCTCGAGCTTGCGCAGGCCAAGCGCGCGAGCGATGACCTGATTCGCTACAAGGACGAAGAGATTGAGCGCCTTAAGGACATGAAGGTCCGCCTGTCCACCAAGATGGTGGGCGAGTCGCTCGAGCAGCACTGCGAGACCGAGTTTAACCGTCTGCGCATGACGGCGTTTCCTAACGCGTACTTCGAGAAGGATAACGATGCGTCCGAGGGCACCAAGGGCGACTTTATCTTCCGCGAGTGCGACGCAAGCGGTAACGAGGTCATTTCGATTATGTTCGAGATGAAAAACGAGAACGACGAGACCGCGACCAAGCACAAAAACGAGGACTTCTTTAAGAAACTCGATCACGATCGTCGCCAGAAAGGCTGTGAGTACGCGGTGCTCTGCACACTGCTCGAGCCCGAAAGCGAGCTCTATAACGCAGGGATAGTCGACGTGAGTTACCGCTATGAGAAGATGTACGTGATCCGCCCGCAGTTCTTCATTCCCATGATCACGCTGCTGCGCAACGCCGCCATGGGTTCGCTGCGCTATAAGCAGGAGCTGGCGGAGTACAAACAGCAGAACATCGACGTCACGAACTTCGAGGCCAAGATGGAGAAGTTCAAGAACGACTTCGGCCGCAACTACGAGATCGCGAGCCGCAAGTTCCAAACGGCGATCGATGAGATCGACAAGACGATTAGCCATCTGCAGAAAACCAAGGAGGCGTTGCTGTCTTCCGAGAACAACCTGCGCCTAGCCAACAAGAAGGCCGACGATCTTACCATTCGCAAGCTCACGTGGGGCAACAAGACCATGAAGGCGGCGTTTGACGAGGCGCGCGGGGCTGCGCCAGAGACAAACGATGAGCCCGCCGAGGCGGATTCGTATGAGGTCGAGGATGCCGAGTAAGGCATAGCGTATAGTGCAAAAGCGGGGCCGCTGGCGATATTGCCAACGGCCCCGCTTTGTTTCGTTCCAGTATGTTCGACTAGTCCTCGAGCAGGTCCTCGATAAAGCCGACGCGGTAGTTTTTGAAGATGACCTCGCCGCCGTCTTGCGTGGCATCCAGATCGACATCGCCCATGATGCCAAAGTCGTGGTCGCCATCCTCGTCGGCAAAGATCTGGTGCACGTGCCATACGTGCGCGGTCTTCTCGTCGGACTCGTCAATGGAAAACATCGCGGCGCTGCGGGCGTCTCCGTCGGTGAGGATTTCCTCGTGCTGCTCATGGTAGGCATCGAGCGCCTTTTGCCAACGGATCTCGCTCATGCCCCAGTCCTCGTCGAGCTCGCCCAGATCGCGCACGTGTCCACGGGCTGCAAGGGCCACGCGGCGGAAGAGTGCATTGCGCACCAACAGCGTGCAGCCGCGACGGTCCGCAACGACCTCGTTGATGCCCTGCGGCGGTGCGGCGTCGAGTGCAGCGGGGTTGCCGGCGTTCTCCCACTCGTCCACCAGACTCGAGTCGACCGAGCGCACCACAAAGCCGAGCCACGAAATGATGTCGCGCAGGCGCTCATCGCGTTTCTCAATGGGCACGGTGCGATCGAGGGAACGGTAGGCCTCGGCTAGGTAGCGCAGCAGGATGCCCTCGGAGCGGGCGATGCCGAGCTTTTGGATATAGCCCTTAAAATCGCTCGCGCTCTCCAGCATGTCGCGCAGGACGCTCTTGGGCGAGAGCTGGTAGTCGTTGGCCCAGGGCACTTCCTGGCAGTACTTGTCGAAGGCGGCATCGAGCAAGTCCTCGAGCGGCTTTTCGTAGGTGACATCCTGGATGCGCTCCAGGCGTTCCTCATATTCGACGCCGTCAGCCTTCATTTCGGCCATCGCGCGGTCGCGCGCGGCGCGCTCCTGTGCGCGCAATACCTGCTTGGGGTCCTCGAGCGTAGCCTCGACCATCGAGATGAGATCCATGGTATAGGTCTCACTCTCGGGGTCGAGCAGCTCCAGCGCGGCAAGCAAAAACGGCGAGAGCGGCTGGTCGAGCGCAAAGTCCTCGGGCAGGTCGACCGTCAGCGCGTAGTCGATGTCCGGCGCGGCGTCAGCCGGAGCGTCGGGTGCGGGCGGCACCTCGGTGCGTACGACGACGCCGGAGTCGATGAGCGTGGCGAAGATCTCGTCGGCACGAACCTCGAGCTTTGCCTTTTCCTCGGGAGTCTGCAGGCTCGTCTCGATGAGGTCGTGTACGCGGGCTCGGGCATCGCCGCCCTGCTCGACCACGCTAATCACCATGGAGTGTGTGATGCGAAGGCGCGGCTTGAGCGTTTCGGGCTGCGTCTCGATCAGGCGCTCAAAGGTCTGCATGTTCCAGGTGACAAAGCCCTCGGGGGCCTTCTTCTTTTTAATCTTGCGGAGCTTCTTGGGGTCGTCGCCCGCCTTGGCCATGAGCTTGGCGTTCTCAATCTCGTGCTCCGGGGCCTCGGCAATGACCATGCCCTCGGTATCGAAGCCCGAACGGCCGGCGCGACCGGCAATCTGATGGAACTCGCGGGCGCGCAGGCGACGCATCTTATAGCCGTCGAACTTGGTGAGCGCGGTGAGGACCACGGTGTGGATGGGCACGTTGATGCCGACGCCGAGTGTGTCGGTGCCGCAAATGACGGGTAGCAGGCCCTGCTGCGCCAAGCGTTCGACTAGTAGACGATAGCGCGGCAGCATACCGGCGTGGTGCACGCCGACGCCGCAGCCGAGCAAACGCTTGAGGATCTTGCCGAAGGCCGTCGAGAAGCTCGTGCCCTTGGCCGCCTCCTTGATGGCCTCGCGCTGCTCCTTGCTGGCAATGCCAAAGTTGGCGAGGGATTGCGCCGTTGCAAGGGCGGCATCCTGGCTAAAGTGCACGATGTAGAGCGGGGCCTCGCCGCGGCGCATCGCGAGCTCGACGGTGCCCTCGAGCGAGGTCGTCACGTAGTCGTAGCTCAGCGGCACGGGGCGCGGGGCATCGACGACCAAGTCGCAGGTAGCGCCGGTGTGTTCCTCGAGTGAGGCGGCGATGGCAGTGACATCGCCGAGCGTGGCGCTCATGAGCATGAATTGCGTGTGAGGCAGGGTGAGCAGCGGTACCTGCCAGGCCCAGCCGCGATCGGGGTCGGCAAAGTAGTGGAACTCGTCCATGGCGACGCAGCCAACATCGGCATCTTCGCCCTCGCGCAGCGCGTCGTTGGCAAGGATCTCTGCCGTGCAGCAGATGACGGGCGCCTTGGTGTTGATATGCGTATCGCCGGTGATCATACCGACGTTATCGCGGCCGAGCACCTGCACAAGGTCGAAAAACTTCTCACTGACCAGAGCCTTGATAGGAGCCGTGTAGTAGCAGCGCTTGCCCTGCGCCATGCCCATAAAGAGCATGCCCAGCGCGACGAGCGATTTACCCGATCCGGTCGGTGTTCCCAAAATGACGTGATCGCCGGCAGCCAGGTCCATGAGGGCTTCTTCTTGGTGGTCCCACAGCTCAATGCCGCGGTCGCTCATCCATTCAAAGAAACGTTCGAAGGCCTGATCGGGCGGGAGCCACGGTTCGGGCTCACTGCCATCCTCGGGCTCCCACCAGGTGGGGGAGAGCGCACCGAGCGAGCCAAACTCGGCTTCGGTTCCCGTGCCGCCCGAGAATGAGCTGGCGGCGCCGGCGCCGGAGACGGTGCTGGCGGCGGTATCTATCGTGGTCTGTGCCATGTGTTTGCTTTCTCTCGCCGTTTGTCCGCCAACTATTATGGCGTAGCGTCGCATCGATGCGTTCGCAGGCAATAAAATGCAGGAAATGGGCGTTCTGCCCAGCCGTTTGGTGCAGTTGCCGGCTAAGTGAGTAGACTTTTTGCAATATCGCGAGCACATGGCTTTTGCGCAAGGGCTTTACCTGCACTGATAATTGTTCTCGGGGGAAGCGGGCACTGCGGGGCGCGGCAA
>WGSQ01000104.1 GCA_014871605.1 Collinsella sp.
GATACTGCTGAATTGATATCGATATGGAGGTATGCGGTATGACGGCTGCTGCGGCTGTGGAGCCCACGGAGCTTGAAGAACTCATGGAAGCGCAGGCCGAGGCCGCGCGCGAGCGCGAGGTTGGGGATGCGACTCGTCCCACGGCAGAGGATCTTTCGGCCTCGCCGACGCACATCGATGTCGAGGGCCTCGACCTGTTCTATGGCGATCACCACGCGCTTAAGAATGTGTCCATCAAGATTCGCGACAAGCAGATTACCTCGTTTATCGGTCCATCGGGCTGCGGCAAGTCGACGTTGCTGCGTTGCTTTAACCGCATGAATGACGGCATCAAGGATTGCCGCATCGAGGGCAAGATTGCGCTCGATGGTCAAGATATCCTGGGCGATTACGACATCTGCCGTTTGCGCCAGCGCGTGGGCATGGTGTTTCAGCGCCCCAACCCGTTTCCCATGAGCATCTACGACAACGTCGCCTACGGTCCTCGCGGCATGGGAGTGCGCGACCGCGTCGTGCTCGACGAGCTGGTCGAAGACTCCCTGCGACGCGCCGCTCTGTGGGACGAGGTCAAGGACAAGCTCAAAGAATCGGGTCTGGGTCTTTCGGGCGGCCAGCAGCAGCGTCTGTGCATCGCCCGTGCGCTGGCCGTGCAGCCCGACATTCTGCTGATGGACGAACCGACCTCGGCGCTCGACCCCGTATCGACGCTGGTGGTGGAGCAGCTGGCCTGCGAGCTCAGGGAGACCTGCACGCTGGTGGTCGTTACGCACAACATGCAGCAGGCTGCGCGCATCTCCGACTCGGTCGCGTTCTTTTTGCTGGGCGAGCTGGTGGAGCATGCGCCCACCGCCCAGCTCTTCAAAAACCCGATCGATCCGCGCACGGCGGATTATTTGACGGGCCGTTTTGGCTGATACCATCTAGTACAGGCACCTTTAGGGTTAAGATGCGGTCATGTCGGCCGCAAAGGGGTTCAACATGATCTATTACGTCGAGGACGATGACAACATCAGGGATCTGACGGTCTATGCGCTGCGCAAGCAGGGAATCGAGGCCGAGGGCTTTTCGTGCGACGGCGAGTTTAAGGCCGCCGTGGCGCGACGGGTGCCCGATGCTGTGCTGCTCGATATCATGCTGCCCGATACCGATGGTTTGGCGATTATGCGCCGCCTCCGCGCCGACCGCCTGACGGCGACGGTGCCCATCATGATGCTTACCGCCAAGGACACCGAGCTCGACAAGGTGATGGCGCTCGATGGCGGTGCCGACGATTACCTGACTAAACCCTTCTCGCTCATGGAGCTCGCCAGCCGCTGCCGCGCACTGCTGCGTCGCGGCGGCATGGTCAAGCAGGCGAGCGATGTGCTCAGCGTGGGCGACATCGTGCTCTCGCCCAGCCATCGCGAGGTGACCGTTGCCGGCGAGCCGCTTAAGCTCACCCTGCGCGAGTTCGACCTGCTCGAGTACCTCATGCGCAAGCCCGGCGTGGTCTTTACCCGCGAGTCGTTGCTGCAGAGCGTGTGGGGCTGGGACTTCGACGGCGGTTCGCGCACCGTTGACGTGCACGTGCAGACGCTTCGCCAAAAACTGGGCGAGCATGCCAGCGCCATCGAGACCGTGCGCGGCGTGGGCTACCGCTTGGCCGAGCCTTCTGCCGGTGATGGTGCCAAAGGCGACGACACCGCGGCCACCGCATCGGAGGAGTAACCCGTGGTCTTCGCCCCCCAGGGAAAACATACGCTGTCGCACCGCGTTTTTGTGACGATCTTTGTCTGCGCCATGGCGGTTATCGTGGCGTTTACGGTGCTGGGTGCGTTCTTTGTGCAAAACACCTTGGCGGATGCCACGAGTGCCAATCTGGCGCAGGAAACCGAGCTCATTGCTGCCGCCCTCGACGAGCAGCAGGAGCCCATCCCGTTCTTGCGTAGCCTTGATCGCGAGGACTTGCGCATCACGCTGATTAACAAGGATGGATCGGTTGCCTACGACAACGAGGCGTCGCCTTCCACACTGCCCAACCATGGCGATCGCCCCGAGGTCATCGAGGCCTTTGAGAATGGTTCGGGTTCCGCGGAGCGCGCAAGCTCTACGCTCGACGAGATTATGCTGTATCGCGCCGTCGCCCTTGATAACGGCCAGGTTGTCCGCTTGGCGCAGGCCCAGCCTGGCGTTGCAGCGATTTTGCTGTCGATGGTGGCGCCGATGCTGCTTATCGCAGCAGCGGGTGCGGTACTCTCGTTTTTTATGGCGCGCCGCGAGTCCCGTGCCATCATCGCGCCGTTGCAAGAGGTGGATTTGGACCACCCACGCCGTAGCTATGAGCACGCCTATGCCGAGATGGTCCCCATGCTTGAGCGTATCGAGTCGCAGCGCCAGGAACTCAAGCGCCAAATGGCGGTGCTGGCGGACAACGATCGTATGCGCCGCGAGTTCACGGCGAATATCACCCATGAGCTCAAGACGCCGCTTACGGCGATTTCGGGCTATGCCGAGCTCATCGCAAACGGCATGGTCGAGGGCGAGGGCGACCTGCGCAACTTTGGCGGTCGCATCTATCGTGAGGCGGGCCGCTTGGCAGCGCTTGTCAACGATATCCTTACGCTGTCTAACTTGGACGAGGCCGAGCGTGCAACTGAGGGCGAGGCGGTGCCCATTGGTTCCACGGAGCCTATTGAGCTCTCGCGTGCCATCTACGCGGTCGAGCAGCGTCTTGAACAGGTCGCCCGTCAGGCGAATGTGACGATAAGTCATGAGACCAAGCCTGTGGTCATCGAGGGCGTGTCGCGCTTGATTGACGAGCTCATCTATAATCTGGCAAGCAACGCCATCCGCTACAATCGACCCGGCGGTACGGTTACGCTGCAGTGCGGCACCAACGACGAAGGCCATCCGTTCCTTGCGGTCGCCGACACGGGAATCGGTATCGCGCCTGAAGAACAGGGCAAGGTATTTGAGCGGTTCTATCGCGTGGACAAGAGTAGGTCCAAGGCGCGCGGCGGAACCGGTCTGGGGCTTGCAATTGTCAAGCATGCGGCCCTGTATCATCACGCCACGCTCGATTTGTCGAGCGAGTTGGGCGTGGGAACCACCATTACGGTGACGTTTCCCATACGGCAGGACGAGTCATTCGCATAGCGATACAACATAGATATTGATGCAGACGCCGCATTTGACTTTCGGGTGCGGCGTTGTTGTACAATTTTACGATTGCTTCCGACATTTTTACAGGAGAGCCTGTTTCTTATGTATAGAGTTTGGTCTCGGTAAAAAGATGCGATAACATACGGACAGTTTTGTCAATCCGAACTGGGGAAATGAAAGGCAAGCTGCATGACCCTTCTCGAACTGTTCCAGCTGCTGAAGAAGCACCTTCAGCTGGTCATCACCCTTCCGGTGGTCTGCGCGATCGCCATGGGCATCGTGTCCTTCGTTGCGATGGACAACACCTATACCGCGACGACGAGCATGTACATTCTCGCCAAGACCGACGATAGCGGTCAGATGAGCTACAACGATCTCTCGGCGAGTCAGATGCTTTCCAACGATATCGCCACGCTGCTGGATAGTGATAGCGTTAAGAGCGGCGCAGCCAATGAACTGGGCCTCACCGATCTGGATGACTACAAGGTGTCTGTTTCCTCCGAGACCACCACGCGTGTCATTACGCTTTCGGTTACCGGCACCGATGCCAAGGAGACGGCTAAGGTCGCAAAGGCCATGGCCAGCTCGGTGAGTACGGTCGCTCAGAACGTCGGCGCTGCCCAGAGCATCAACGTTATCGACGAGGCTAAGACCCCCGAAGCCCCCAGCGGTCCCAAGCGTATGCTGTACGTTGCTGTCGCGTTCCTCGCGGGCATCTTTATCGCAGTTGCCTATGTCGTTTTGGCAGACATGCTCAACACCCGCATCCGCGGTGCCGAAGAGGCAGAAGAGCTCCTGGGCATTCCCGTTGTTGGCCGAATTCCGGCTATGAAAGGTGGTAAATAGGCATGGCTAAGGCAAAGAACACCGATAAACTCGTTGTACAGAATGCCGCCAAGACCCTTCTGGCCAACATCCGCTTTGCGAGCGTGGACGACCCCATTCGCACCATCACCGTTACCTCCTCGATTCCCAACGAGGGCAAGTCTACGGTTTCCATTAACCTTGCTCAGGCAATCGCCACGAGCGGCAAGTCCGTGCTTCTGGTCGAGGCCGATATGCGCCGCAGGTCCCTTTCCGATATGCTCGGCGTTCGTTCGCGCGGCGGACTCTATGCGGTCCTTTCCGAGCAGATCTCCATTGACCAGGCAATTGTCGAGACGGGTCAGAAGAACTTCTACTTCCTCGATGCCGAGCCGCATATTCCCAATCCTGCCGACATCATCGTCTCTCACCGCTTTGCCAAGCTGGTAAAGGCGCTGTCCGCCAAGTTCCAGTACGTCATCTTTGATGCTCCCCCGGTCGGCACCTTCATCGATGCTGCCGAGATTGCCAGCCTGACCGACGGCACGCTGTTCGTGGTGCGTGAGGATTTCACCAAGCGCGAGGAGGCGCTCAACGCCATCGGTCAGCTAAAAAAGTCCGAGAAGGTCAAGCTCATCGGTACCGTTATGAACTACTGCGAGACCGAGACCAGCGAGTACTACTACTCCTACTACACCAAGGACGGTAAGAAGGTGAAGAAGGGCTCCGACGATCAGGGGACTTCCAAAAAGGGCATCTTCACCAACCGAGCAAACGTTTAGTTGATTAAGGCTGACCTATGCGTGACATTCATTGCCATATCTTGCCGGGTGTAGACGACGGCGCCGCCGATCTCGATGAGAGCTTGGCGATGCTCGAGGCTGCCAAGCGGGCTGGTGTAACCAGAATTGTTTGCACTCCTCACTGCCGTGATCCCTATTTTGATTACGACAAGATGTGGGATGCCTTTGAGCTGCTGCGCGATAACGCTGACGGTTTTCCGCTCCAGATGGGCTTCGAGGTCAACCATCGAAAGCTCGTTGAGCTTGGTATCGATGCCGCGGAGCACTTGCATTTCGATGGGACCAACGAGTTTCTGCTCGAGCTTTCGACGCATGCCGATGCGTATGCGTTTAGAGAGTACGAGAACACGATTTACGATTTGCAGTGCCGTGGCTACCAGGTGATCATCGCTCATCCTGAGCGCTATCGTGCGGTTCAAAAGGATGTAAGCGTGGCGGAGCGCCTGGTCGATATGGGCTGCAAGCTGCAGGCTTCGGCGGACTTTATTGCCGGCGGTCGCTTTGGTCGCGAGAAAAAGCCGGCACAGCGCCTGTTCGATCAGAACCTGTACAGCTTCATCGCGAGCGATGCCCATAACGTGGGTCATTACGATTGCCTGGCGAAGGCTCGCGCGAAGTTTAGCGTGCGCGGAGCTCATTTTCGCTAAAATCTGTCCCTAACGTTCGCATTGAATGAAAGGGCAGCCATGGATATCCAACTTAAGACGGGATGCTTTGATGACGCGGCGTTGGTGCGCCGCGTCATTTTTATGGACGAGCAGGGCTACGAGAATGAGTTCGACGCTATCGACGAGGATCCGAACTGCATTCATGTGACGCTCTATGTAGACGGCGAGCTTGCCGGTTGCTCGCGCGTGTTTCCCGAAGAGCTTGAGCGCGCGGCTGACGCAGAGGCTCCGGTGTCGCCGGCGTGCGACTTGGACGAAGGTGTCGCGGCGGGGGAGACCTACATTATGGGGCGCGTGGCCGTGCTGCCGAGCATGCGCCGTCGCGGTTTGGCGAGCAAGATTGTCGAGGCCAGTGATACGTGCGCGCGTGATGCCGGCGCCAAGCTCATTAAGCTGCACGCGCAGGAATACGTGCTGCCGCTCTATGCCAAGGCGGGTTACACGCAGATTGCCCCGGTGGACTACGAAGACGAGGGCCAGCCCCATGTTTGGATGGCCAAGCGCGTAGATGGCAGATAGGGACGTTCCTTTCCTGCCGGCAGGCGGGGACACTCCTTGGCAATTGGCGCATCAGAGCGTTTGGACATACAGTTTTTCGATTCCGTATGTATATATGCGCGTTAATGGGTTATAAAATCTAAGTCTGAACATAGCAGGTCTGCGATGCGGCTCGGGCGACCGAGCCGTTTTTGCGGACAGGGGTAGCGCGAAAGGACTGCACATGCGTCAATTTAAGACCGAGAGCAAAAAACTGCTCGACCTCATGATCAACTCCATCTACACCAATAAGGAAATTTTCCTGCGCGAGCTGATCTCCA
>WGSQ01000105.1 GCA_014871605.1 Collinsella sp.
GCTGTTCCCATTAATTTGTCACCCTGTCTCAATGCGATTAACCAATGCCCTGAAGCCCAGCTCGTCAATTTTCGCTTCCGTGATGTTGAATACGGAAGCAGAGCTCAGACTGAGTTTCTTCAAGCCGGGGGGTTGATATTGAGTTTGTCTGGGTCCTCTCTCGCATCGGATGGGTCAGAAGTGAGTGAGTGCTCCATTGAAGGTTCGCGTGATGTAACCTTGCCTATCTACTTTTGCTATCGGCAAAATTCCTGGACTGATCGACACCAGACGGTTTTTCTGCACCTATTGCGTCATCTTGCTTCGTGAGATTAATTGGCTTTGAGACGTCAAGTGATTATTGACGCCTTGCAACACATAGCTGACAGCTTTGCCCTCATGCTTTTCCAAGATTCCGATTTAGATTGTTGGCTCTTGGAGGGCGGAGCATGAAAAACCGTACGGTTTTGCTTTATATGACGTTCGTTTTTCTGTCGAACTTCAGCACCATTTTGTATTTTCTAACTGTCTACCTTGAGTTCGTCGGGCTTTCGATGGTAGCGATTTCTAGCATGATGATTGCATATCAAGTGAGCAAGTTTATCCTTGAAGTTCCCACTGGCTATATTGCCGATAGGTTTGGACGAAAGGTGAGCGGCCTCGTTGGCATTGTGGGAATGCTTGGATACTACGCCGCCCTGCTTCTCGTCCGTTCTCCTCTGCTTTTAATCGGCGCGTTTGCTCTCAAAGGTTTTGCCGTTGCATGTGTGAGCGGATCCATAGAAGCGATTTACATTGACAGCGTCTCTCGGGACCAACTCGTAAGACTTAATGTCGTTGAGCGATTTGTTTTCTATGCCTCTTATGCCATCTCCGCTTGCGTGGGCGGTTTCATTTCGTCTGTCGGTGCATATCTCATTGGTCTTTCGGCAGATATCATCGCAATGGTGTTGACGTTGGTTGTCGTTGTCTGCATTCCTGGGATGCGAAGAGGGGGCACTGCGACGACACCTGAACATGGGATTAGCCCGAAGATGATCGGTGCCGCTATTGCGTGTAATGGCATTCTTCGTTCAGCGTTCATCATGGACTGTTCTCAGGCATTTGCTTTTGTCGCCCTGGAAGATTTTTTTTCACTGCTGCTTGCGGGTCGCGGAATGAATGCCGTCGCTTCGGGTGTGACCATTGCGGTCCAGCTCCTTGCCTCGGCCTCCATGGGGCTTATTGTGCCCAGTGTGATTGCTCATGTCGACAAGGGCCGTTTTGCGCGTATTTGCGGCATCGTGCGCCTTTCCCTGACTGCTCTGTTTTTGATTCCCTTTACTCCGGTCTATTTGCTGCCCGTGTTCTATGTACTGCAGACGGTCGCTTACTCGTTATTTGCGCCAATTAAATACTCAATTTTTCAAAATGCTGTCGATTCTTCGATGCGCTGTTCACTAATTTCGGTCCAAAGCCAGATGGTGGCGGTGGGCGCTATCCTTTTCTATCTGTTCAATGCTGCGTTGAGCAGCATCGCGGGCATTCGAGTCATATTGCTTGTAGCGCTCGGGATATCTTCTTTGGTGTATATCCCCGCGCTCTTTCGTCTTACAAGTCAAAGGCCATGAGTATTTGGGCACCGATAACTTATATATCAACGCAATAAACCCGAGCGCGAGGGCGTTTGGGTTTATTATTGAAGCGTATGTAACCTGGCGGCGCCACACCGCCTGTTAGTAGGGAGACACATGAACGTTCTGGTCGTCAACGCAGGATCTTCGACGCTTAAGTATCAGGTCATCGATACCAAGTCCCACAAGGTGTCCGCAAAGGGCTCCTGCGAGCGCGTCTGCTTTACCGGCGGTACCTTCACCCACGCTGCCAACGGTTCCAAGAAGGTGACCGAGAACATTGAGTTCCCCGACCACAAGGTCGCCATCGAGGTCGTTCTGAAGGACCTCGAGGCCAACGGCGTCAAGATTGAGGGCATCGGCCACCGTATCGTTCAGGGCGGTTGGTACTTTGGCGACTCCTCCCTCGTCGACGAGGACGTCCTCGCTAAGATCCGCGAGGTCGCCCCACTGGCGCCGCTGCACAACAACCCCGAGGCCAACGTTATCGAGTACTGCCTGGAGCAGTATCCCGACCTGCCCAACGTCACGGTCTACGACACCGCTTTCCACTTCAACATGCCCGAGGTCGCCAAGACTTACGCCCTGCCCAAGGACGTCTGCGACAAGCTGCACATCCGTAAGTACGGCGCCCACGGCACCAGCTACCGTTACATTTCCAAGAAGGTCGCCGAGATGACCAACGGCGAGGCCCGCAAGGTCGTCGTGTGCCACATCGGCTCCGGCGCTTCCCTGTGCGCCATCGAGGACGGCAAGTGCATGGACACCACCATGGGCCTCACCCCGCTCGACGGCGTCATGATGGGCACCCGCTGCGGCTCCATCGACCCGGCTACCGTGTGTTACCTGCAGCGCGAGGGCGGCTACACCTTCGACGAGGTCGACGAGATGATGAACAAGAAGTCCGGCCTTTTGGCTGTGACCGGTGGCAAGACCAACGACTGCCGCAACGTCGAGGAGCTCGCCGCCGCTGGCGACCCCGAGGCTCAGCTCGCCTTCGACATGTTCGTCTACAAGATTGCCGCCAAGGCCGCCGAGATGGCCACTTCCATGTGCGGCATGGACACCCTGGTCTTTACCGCCGGCATCGGCGAGCACGCTCCGGCTGTCCGCGCTGGCGTGGCCGACCGTCTGGCCTTTATGGGCGTCAAGATGGATCATGCCCGCAACGCCCTGCGTGGTGACGGCGCTTGGTGCCTGTCTGCCAAGGATTCCAAGGTCAAGATTTTCGTCATCCCCACGGACGAGGAGTTCATGATCGCTTCCGACGTCGAGCGCATCGTCAGCGGTAAGTAATTGATGCAAGGGGAGGGGACTGGATGGCCTTGTGCCGTTCAGCCCCCTTTTATGCTCTTTGGGCGAAGAGCTTAATAGATATTTATTGAACTCTGATAACTTCTTATTAAGGGTATGGCCGCCTTATAGGTTTGCCGACCGTACTGTAATCACGAAGGAGTCTCATGAACGTACTTGTTGTCAACGCCGGCAGCTCGAGCCTTAAATATCAGCTTTTGGATACCGATACCCGCGAGGTTTTCGCCAAGGGCAACTGCGAGCGTATCGGATCGGAGATGGGCGTCTTTGGTCACTCCGAGAACGGTGGCACCAAGCAGACCGAGGAGGTTCCCTTCCCCGATCATCGCTCTGCTATCGCTCGCGTGCTCGAGGAGCTCGAGAAGACCGACTTTACAATCGATGGCATCGGCCACCGTATCGTTCAGGGTGGCTGGCACTTCGATGATTCCGCGGTTGTCGACGACGAGGTTATGGCCAAGATTCTTGAGGTGGCACCGCTTGCTCCGCTGCACAACTACGGCGAGGCCGCAGCGATTGAGTATTGCCGTGAGAAGTATCCGGAGCTGCCCAACGTGGCGGTCTTCGACACCTCGTTCCACATGACCATGCCCGAGGTTGCCTACACCTACGCGCTGCCCAAGGACGTTTGCGACAAGTACCACGTGCGCAAGTACGGCGCCCACGGCACGAGCCACCGCTATGAGTGGATGATGGCCAAGGAGATCCTGGGTTCGCGCTGCCACCGCCTGCTTTCGTGCCATCTGGGCAACGGTGCTTCGCTCGCTGCTATCGAGGACGGCGTGTGCCGCGACACCACGATGGGTCTCACGCCGCTCGATGGCCTGATGATGGGCACCCGTTGTGGTTCCATCGACCCGGCCACCGTGTGCTACCTGCAGCGCGAGGGCGGCTACAGCTACCAGGAAGTCGATGACATGATGAACAAGCAGTCTGGTCTGCTTGCCATCTCGGGCATCTCCAACGACGCCCGCGACATCCGCACGCGCGCCTCCGAGGGCGACGAGCGCTGCCTGCTCGCCTTCGATATGTTCGCCTACAAGGCCATGCAGCAGGCCGGTTCCATGATTGCCTCCATGGCGGGCGTGGACACCATTACCTTTACTGCCGGCATCGGCGAGAACGACTGGTCGATCCGCAAGGCTTTCTGCGGCTGCTTTGAGTGGGTGGGCGTGCGCATCGACAACAATAAGAACCGCGAGGCCGTGGGCAACGGCCCGCAGGTCATCAGCGCTGCCGGCTCCGCCGTCACGGTCATGGTCATCCCCACCGACGAGGAATACATGATCGCCCACGACGTCGAGCGCCTGACCAAGAACAACTAACGCGCGCATTTGCAAGTAAACGAAAGGCCTCCAGAGCAACAGCTCCGGAGGCCTTTTTGCTAGCAGGTGGAAATTCCTGTCCCGAGGGGATATGTCCGCTACTCAGCCATCTGAGCCTGGACGGCGGTGATGGCCACGACACCCACGATGTCGTCAGCAGAGCAGCCGCGCGACAGATCGTTGACCGGCTTGGCGATGCCCTGCAGGATGGGGCCGTAGGCGTCGGCGCCGGCGAAGCGCTGGACCAGCTTGTAGCCGATGTTGCCGGCCTCGAGGTCGGGGAACACGAGCACGTTGGCCTTGCCGGCAACGGAGGAGCCGGGAGCCTTGAGCTGGGCGACGGTGGGGACGATGGCGGCGTCGAGCTGCAGGTCGCCGTCGATGGCGAGCTCGGGAGCCTTCTCCTTGCAGAACTTCACGGCCTCCTGGACCTTCTTGGCGACCTCGCCGCCAGCGGAGCCCATGGTGGAGTAGGAGAGCATGGCCACGTGCGGCTCAACGTTGCCCATGAAGGTGGACCAGGAGTGAGCGGAGGCGATGGCGATCTCGGAGAGCTCGTCGGAGGACGGGTTGATGTTGAGGCCGCAGTCGGCGAAGATCAGCGTGCCGTCAGTGCCGAACTGCGGGGTGTCGGTGCACATCACGAAGAAGGCCGAGACCAGCTTGGTGCCCGGGGCGGTCTTGAGGATCTGAAGCGCGGGGCGCAGGGTGTCGGCGGTGGAGTGGCAGGCGCCGGAGACCAGGCCGTCGGCATCGCCCATCTTGACCATCATGGTGCCAAAGTAGGTGGCGTCCATCACCTGGGCGCGAGCCTGCTCGATGGTAACGCCCTTCTTGGCGCGGAGCTCGGCAAACTTCTGCGCGTACTCCTCGTGCTTCTCGGCATTGCGCGGGTCGATGACGGTGGCGCCGGGAACGTCGATCTCGTCAGGGTTGCCCAGGATGACGAGCTTTGCCAGGCCCTCCTCGATGATTTTGTTTGCCGCGACGATGGTACGCGGATCCTCGCCCTCGGGCAGGACGATGGTCTTAAGGTCGGCCTTGGCGGCAGACTTCATACGGTTTAGGAAATCGCTCATGTTACTCCTTACAAGCGTTTTGCTAAGCTCCAGGCCCTCGGCTGTACACGAATAAACCCGCTGCTAGCGGGTTTACCTTTCAATAATGTACGCCGCGGTGCTTGAGCTTTCCTTGTGTGGCAAGCTCATTATAGGACGCATTAGCGCTATAATCGCTCTGATAAATATGTCTCGAAGAATGTTCGAGAAAAGCCCAGCTAACGAGCCCGTGGCTTTTGACAAGGAGTATCGATGCAGATTACCTCAGGCCTGCCTGAAGGCTTTAATGCCGGTGCGTACGACATGATCGTTGTCGGCGCCGGTTATGCCGGTGCCGTTTGCGCCCGCCGTCTTGCCGAAACTATCGGCTATCGTGTTGCCGTTTTGGAACGCCGTAGCCACATTGCGGGCAATGCCTTCGACTGCACTGACGAGGCGGGAATCCTGGTCCACGAGTATGGTCCGCACATCTACCATACCTTTAACGAGCGCGTTCACAATTTCCTGTCGCGCTTTACCAAGTGGACGGACTACCAGCACAAGGTGCTCGCCAACATCAACGGTACCCTTATGCCCGTGCCCTTTAACCATGCGAGCCTCAAGCTCGCCTTTGGCGATGAGCGCGGCGAGGAGCTGTATCAGAAGCTCGTGGAGACCTTTGGCAAGGACGTCAAGGTGCCCATCATGGAGCTGCGCAAGAAGAACGACCCGGATCTTGCCGAGGTCGCCGATTACGTCTACGAGAACGTCTTTTTGCATTACACCATGAAGCAGTGGGGCCAGACGCCCGACCAGATCGACCCCTCGATCACCGGCCGCGTTCCCGTCTTTGTGGGCGATGACGATCGCTACTTCCCGCAGGC
>WGSQ01000106.1 GCA_014871605.1 Collinsella sp.
CAGTTCTACAACCTGGTGCCCGACCTCACCATCAAGGAGAACATCGAGGTCACGGCGCACCTGTCCAAAAACCCGCTCAATGTCGACGACCTGCTGCGTTCGCTGGGCCTTTACGAGCACCGCAACAAGTTCCCGCGCCAGGTCTCGGGCGGCCAGCAGCAGCGCTGTGCCATCGGCCGCGCACTCGTCAAAAACCCGGGCCTGCTGCTGTGCGACGAGCCCACGGGCGCGCTTGACTATAAGACGTCCAAGGAAATCTTGCAGCTCATGGAGGATGTCAACCGTACCTACGGCTGCACCATCATCATTGTCACCCACAATGCCGCCATCGCGCGCATGGCCAATCGCGTGCTGCGCCTGCGCGACGGGCACATCGTCGAGGATGAGCTCAACGAGTCGCCCGTTGCGGCCGCCGAGCTCGATTGGTAGGCGGCGCCATGACACCTCTCGCAAAACGTCTCCCGCGCGAGCTGCGCCGCAATATCGGCAAGTACCTGGGCATCTTTTTGCTTATGTGCGGAAGCATCGCCCTTACCTCGGGCTTTTTGCTCGCGGCGCATTCCATCGGTTGCCTTATCGACGACATGCGCGATGCGTACACGATTGAGGACGGCCGCGTGACCACCTCCTTCGAGGCCACCAAAGACCAGCTCAAGGCGGCCGAGGATGCAGCCGGCGACGTCGGCGGCGTTACGCTCTACAAGAATTTCTCCATCGACGCCATCATCAAAAAGACCACCGGCGACGACGGCACCAAGCGCACGCTGCGCACCTATGCGCACCGCACCAAGGTCGATATCGCGTCCTACTGTGAGGGCAAGGAGCCCAAGACGGACGATGAGGCAGCCATCGACCGTGTCTTCGCCACCAACAACGACCTCGCCGTGGGCGATAAGGTTGAGCTTGAGGGCCGCACCTATACCATCTGCGGCATCATGACCCAGCCCGATAGCCAGGCGCTGTTCCTCAACAATTCGGACTTTACGGTGAACACCATCACCTATGGCGTGGCCGAGGTCACCGACGCCGGCTTTGCCGCGCTCGAGGATGCCGGCGGCGCACCCGCCTACACCTACTCCTTCACCTTTACCGATCGCGGTCTCTCCACCGCAGACCGCATCGATGTCGAGCAAGATATGGTGGAGGCGCTCACCGATGCTGATGCACGCGTGGATGACCTCATCGATGCCGATTCCAACCAGGGCATTGGCTATGCGCGCGACGACGTGGACGGCGACTCTATGATGTGGATGACGCTGCTCGACATCATCATCGTGATCATGGCGTTTGTCTTTGTGGTCCTTGCCGACGCCACCATCGAGGAGGAGAGCGCCATCATCGGCACGTTGCTCGCCAGCGGCTATCGTCGACGCGAGATCGTGCTGCACTACCTTGCGCTTCCCACTATCGTGGGCGTGGTCGCGGCGCTTTTGGGCACTGCGCTCGGCGTTGTGTTCTTTACCGAGCCCATGCGTAGCCTCTATTACGGTTCGTACAGCCTGCCGCCCTTCCAGGTGTACTGGAGCTGGGAGATCTTTGTGAAGTGCGCCGTGGTTCCCGCCGCCGCGCTCATCCTCATCACGCTGGTGGGTCTGCTTCGCAAGATGGGCAAGACGCCGTTGCAGTTTCTTCGCCACGAGGCGAGCGGCAAGTCTGGCACCAAGCGCGGCCTGCAGCTGCCGGAGCGCATGGGCTTTGTCTCGCGCTTCCGCCTGCGTATCTTCCTGCGCAACCTGGGCAACTTCGCCACGCTCTTCGTGGGCATTGCGTTTGCCTCGCTGCTGCTGCTCTTTGGCCTGGCGATTCTGCCCACGATGACGCACTACGCGGACAACCTCGAGACGAGCCTGGTCGCCGAGCACCAGTACACGCTCAAGGCTCCGCTGGAGCTCGAGGGCACTGCCGAGGAGCGCGAGCAGTGGTCGGCACTCGAGTGCTTGCAGTCGGTTGACGGCGCGCTGCTTTCTGCCGCCCAAGATGCCGATGACGAGCTCGACGACGCGGCCGATGCGGCGCAGGCGGCAGCCGATGCCGCGACCGCATCCCCGTCTGCCGAGAGCCTGGCCGCGGCGCAGGACGCGCTCGCCAAGGTCCAGGACAAGAAGGATGCGCTTTATGCGCGCCTCGATGACCTTGCCGATGCTCTCGGCTGCGACCACGATGAGGCTATCGACCTGATCGACAAGGCCTCTAAGATCGACACTGACAACGACGATATCCACCCGGTCAATACGACCGATAACGGCGCGGGCGCAATCGCACAGGCCGAGAAATACGCCGTCTACCAGCTGCAATACGACCGCGGCGACGGAAATGGCGAGGAGACGATTTCCATCTACGGCATCTCGCCCGATTCGCGCTACTGGAAAGGGCTGGACGTCGGCGACGGACGCGTCGTCTTTGGCGGTGGCTTGCTCGACAAGTTTGGCTGGAGCGAGGGTCAGAAGGTTAAGCTTCGCGACAAGTACGAGGGCGAGAATTATTCCTTTGAGTACGTGGGCAAGGACTGCGTTTGGGGCTCTAAGTCGGATATGAATGTCTATATGAGTATCGAAGACTTTAACGAGCTGTTTGACAACGATGCGGCCTACTTTAACGGCTATGTGAGCGACGAGAAGCTCGACCTCGATGCTCGTTACTTTGCCGGCGACACCACGCCCGACGACATGTGGGCCGTGGGCGACCAGTTCATCGGCATGATGAGCAAAATGATCGGAATGATGATCGGGCTCGCGGTGTTTATCTTCCTGCTGTTTATGTACCTGCTGACCAAGGCGGTGATCGACCACAGCGCCCGTTCGATCAGCTACATGAAGGTCTTTGGCTACCGCGATGGCGAGATCTCGCAGCTGTACATCCGCTCGATCACACTGTGCGTGGCGGTGTCGCTCGTGCTGAGCCTGCCCGTGATCATCGGCTCGCTAACAGCCATCTTCCGCTCGATGCTACTCGCCTACAACGGCAATATCGAGATCTACGTGCCCGCTTGGTCTATGGCTGCATGCGTCGGCATTGGCTTTGTGACCTACCTGGTCGTGGCGCTGCTGCACGCGCGCTCCATCAAGCGCGTCAGTCTGGCCGAAGCCCTCAAAGTCCAAGAGTAGTCATTTAAGAACGTTCCCAATGACTAGGTGCCGTACTTGACTTTAACTCTGCTTTAACTGGTACCATCCTCTATGTCTGTAACGCCATATAGACCGAGGGGATAGATCTATGACCGCAACTGCACCCGCAGCACCCGCTAAGGTGTACTTCACCAACCTGCGCACGCATGCTCGCGAGAGCCAGCTCGACAAGCTCAAGCGCCTCATCCGTCACGCCGGTATCGAGCAGATCGACTTTGAGAACAAGTTCGTCGCCATCAAGATTCACTTTGGCGAGCTGGGCAACCTGAGCTTTTTGCGCCCCAACTACGCCCGCGCCGTCGCGGACGTCGTGAAGGAGCTGGGCGGCAAGCCCTTCCTCACCGACTGCAATACGCTCTATGTCGGTAGCCGCAAAAACGCGCTCGAGCACATTGATACCGCCTACCAGAACGGCTTTACCCCGTATGCTACGGGTTGCCAGATCATCATTGCCGACGGCCTCAAGGGCACCGACGAGGCGCTCGTCCCGGTCGAGGGCGGCGAGTACGTGCACGAGGCCAAGATCGGTCAGGCGCTCATGGATGCCGATATCGTGATCAGCCTCACCCACTTTAAGGGCCATGAGCAGGCCGGCTTTGGCGGCGCCATGAAGAACCTGGGTATGGGAGGCGGCAGCCGCGCCGGCAAGATGGAGCAGCATGCCGCCGGCAAGCCGAACGTCGCGACCGAGCACTGCGTTGGCTGCCATGCCTGCGAAAAGATCTGCGCGCACAACGCTATCTCGTTCGACGGCACCCGCGAGCGCGAGCTTGCCAGCGGCGCTACTCGCACGGTGCACGTGGCTGCCATCGACCACGATCGCTGCGTGGGCTGCGGACGCTGCATTGCGGCATGCAACCAGGACTGCATCAAGCCCGGTTATGAGGCCGCGGCCGACGTGCTCAACTGCAAGATCGCCGAGTATACGAAGGCCGTCGTCGACGGCCGCCCGAGCTTCCACATCTCGCTTGCCATGGACATCAGTCCCAACTGCGACTGCCATCCCGAAAACGATACGCCTATCGTCAACGACATCGGCATGTTCGCGAGCTTCGACCCGGTCGCCATCGACCAGGCCTGCGCCGACGCCGTCATGGCGTCTGAGCCGCTGCCCAACACCGAGCTCACCGATAGCGCGGCCAAGATGGAGCACAACCACGAGCATCTGGAGGGCGAGCAGGCCAAGGATCCCTTCTGCATCACGCATCCCGACACCGACTGGCGCGTGTGCATCGCGCACGCCGAGAAGATCGGCCTGGGCACGAGCAAGTACGAGCTCATCGAGGTCAAGTAGCACCTAGCTATTAGACAAAACAAGCGCCTTTGTAGCACAACTGTTAGCAAAAGCCGCCCGTGAGCACAGTGCCCACGGGCGGCTTTTCGGAAGTGCTAGGGGGTCAGATAGGCCAGTAAACCGTACTATTTGCCTAAAAATACTCGTCGAGGAAGTTGTCGACTGTGTTCCAGTAGAGCTCTGGGTCAACTTGCGCACTCTTGGCGTGGGTGGCGCCATGGATGGTGAGCTTTTGTTTGACTTTGCTGGCGCACGCGTCGTAGTTTTGGTCGAGCATGCTGTACGGTACAAAGGTGTCCTGGTCGCCGTGGATAAACAGCATGGGAACTGTCGCGCGCTTGAGCTGTTCCACGCTGCTCGCCTTATGAAAGTCGTAGCCTGCGCGCACGTTGCACACTAAGTTTGCTACATCGAGCAAGGGAAAGCTGGGCAGGCCGAACACGTCCTTGAGCTGCAGAGAAAACTCGTCCCAAACACTCGTATAACCGCAGTCCTCGATAATGCATTTCACGTTTGCGGGCAGAGATTCCCCCGCGACGTTCATGGCGGTTGCCGCACCCATCGACTCGCCAAAGACCAGGATGCGCGCCTCGGGGTCAGCCTGAACGATTCGCTCGATCCATGCGACGATGTCGAGGCGCTCGGGCCAGCCCATGCCGATATAGTCGCCGCCGGAGCGCTCGTGGGCGCGGGCGGCGGGTGCGAGTACGTTCATGCCGCGGTCGTGGAATCGCTTGACGTATCGGGCCATACCGATGGGCTCGTTGGTATATCCATGCAGGCAGACTGCGTAGTCGTGCGTGCTCTCCGACGCAGCAAAATACCAGGCGGCGAGCTCAGTCCCGTCGTCCGCGGTGAGGCTGCTGCTCTCGCGGTTCTCTTTAAACCACGCCCGCGCCTCGGTTTCCTCGGTATCCGGCTGCTCACCTTTTTTGTCGTTCTTGCTATCCTGCATCATCTTCATGGTGTACGGCGCTTGGGGATTCAGGGCAAAGTCAAACAAGAAGTTGCCGGCAAATCCGAGCAACGTGACAACGAGCGCCAACGCAACGACGCCGGCTATCTTGAGCTTTCGATGGGAACGTGCGTTTTGAGACATAAGAAGCTTTCCTATAAGATGTTAATACATCAACATTTAATGCAAGCGCATTATGGACGTTCGCCGTTGATGCGTCAACAGGCAAAGAATGGGTAAACAAAGGGTCGCGTATGGTGCAAATTTCGCACGTACCTAGACGCTTTGATATAGTGTTGAGAACTCTTTACGTTGGAGGATGTAACCGGCATGTCCGATTCGAGCGACAGTTCTAAGCCGCGACCCAAGACCGCGGCCGTTCCACACTACACGGTGGGCGAGGAGATCATGAACTCCGTCACCCATGGTGTCGGCTGCCTGCTGGGTATCGCGGGCCTGGTGCTCCTGATCGTATTCGCTGCCCTGCGCGGCGGAGGCCCGGCCCACATGGCCGCGGCGATTGTCTATGGTGTCAGCATTATCCTCGAATACCTAGCTTCTACGCTCTACCACGCGATTCAGCCCGCGCGCGCCAAGCGCGTGTTTCGCATCATCGACCACAGCTGCATCTACCTGCTCATAGCCGGCAGCTATACGCCGTTTTGCCTCATCACGCTCGCAAACGACGGCGGC
>WGSQ01000107.1 GCA_014871605.1 Collinsella sp.
CATAGCCGGCAGCTATACGCCGTTTTGCCTCATCACGCTCGCAAACGACGGCGGCGCTGTGCTGTTCTTTGCCGTATGGGCCATCGCCATTATCGGCATCGCCCTCGAGTGTTTTATGCGCGAGCGTCAACCGCACTGGGTAAGCGGCCTGGTCTACCTGCTGATGGGCTGGCTCGTTGTCTTTAAGCTGCCCGAACTTGTTGCGCTGCTCAACCCCGTGGCACTTGCCCTGCTCGCCGTCGGCGGCGTGTGCTACACCGCGGGCGTGCCGTTCTATATCGCCAAAAACGTGCGCTATCTGCACAGCGTGTTTCACCTGTGGGTGCTCGCCGGCAGCATCTTCCAGTTCATGGCGGTGATCCTCTTCGTAATCTAGCGACCACGCCTGCGCGCCCGCGTTCTCGTTTGGGCGCCGGTGCAATTGCCGTATCCGCCATCAACGTTTTAACCTGACGTCCCGAATCTTGGAGGTTCAAGAAACTCCCGATGGACATAACCATCTCCCTTATCACCACCCTCGTTTTGACCCTCATCAACGGCTACTTCTCTATGTCCGAGATGGCGCTCACCACGGCCAAGCGCGCCGTGCTGGAGCACGAGGCCGAGGAAGGCGACAAGCGCGCCGAGCGTGCCATTAAGCTGGCTGCCGACTCCGACCAGCTGCTCGCCACCATCCAGGTCGCCATCACGCTCGTGGGCTTTGCCTCGTCCGCCGTCGCCTCGACGAGTCTGTCCGACCCGCTCGCCACGTGGCTCATGAGCTTTGGCATCGCGCCGCTCTCCGCCATCGCGCGCGGCCTGGCGCCGGTCATCATCACCGTCGCGGTCGCCTTCGTGTCCATCGTGATCGGCGAGCTCGTCCCCAAGCGCATCGGCCTGGCCAACGCCGAAGGCGTGTCCAAGCAGGTTGTGGGGCCGTTGTCGTTTTTCCAAAAGATCGCCCGTCCGCTCGTGTGGCTAACTGGTGCTTGCTCCGATGGCCTGGCCCGTATCCTGCGCATCAAGAGTGCCGACGACCGCCAGAACGTCTCGGAAGAAGAGATCAAGTACATGGTCTCGGAGCAGGACGACCTGCTCGACGAGGAAAAGCGCATGATCCACGAGATCTTCGACCTGGGCGACACCGTTGCCCGCGAGGTCATGGTACCGCGCGTGGACACCACCATGTGCGAGGACGACGAGACGGTCGCCGATGTGCTGTCCACTATGCGCCAGACCGGCTTCAGCCGCATCCCCGTCTACCACGAGGATCCCGACAACGTCGCGGGAATCGCGCACATCAAGGACCTGATCCAGCCCGCGCTCGACGGCAAGGGCGACCAGCCCATCGCCGGCTTTTTGCGCGACGCCACCTTTGTGCCCGATACCAAGGACATCCTGCCGCTGCTGTCCGAGATGCAGACCTCGCACGACCAGATCGTGGTCGTCGTGGACGAGTACGGCGGCACGGCCGGCATCATCACCATCGAGGACATCGTCGAGGAGATCGTCGGCGAAATCGAGGACGAGTTCGACCCCGACAACAAGTACCTCACGCGCCTTTCGCGCCGCGAGTGGCTTGTCGATGGGCGTTTTTCGTGCGATGACGCGATTGAGCTTGGTTGGCCGCTCGAGGAAAGCGATGATTATGAGACCATCGCCGGCTGGATTTTGGAGCTTTGCGACTCGGTGCCCGACATCGGAGAGGTATTTGAGGTCGCAGGGTACAAATTCAAGGTACAGTCGATGCGTGGCCAGCGCATCTCGCTCATTCGCGTGATCGCTCCGGCCGAAACCGATAAGAAGGATTCCGAGTCCTCGGCAGAGAAGCCGGCGGCGTCGGGCGCGGGTTCTGCGGACCCGCACGACGGCGACGAGTAGGGCAAGGAAGAGTAGGGGAGAGTTATGGCAGGCCTGTTCAACATCCTTAAGGTCACCGTCAGCGAGGACAAGATTTGCGCGCACGTGCTGGTGAACCCCGGCATGCCGCTCATGACCTCGGAGGATATCGAGGCTACGGCGCGCGTGTACTACCTGGTGCCCGCGATTGCCAAGCACCTGTGCCTGGGCGATTCGGGTCGCGAGTTCCAGGACTGCATGGGCCAGACCGAGCTTTGCCACCTGCTGGAGCACGTGACGGTCGAGCTCATGAACGAGACCGGGCTTGCCGGCAGCATCTCGTGCGGCCGCACCCGCGTGAGCGAGCATGACGAGCGTGTCTTTGAGGTTGAGCTTTCGTGTCCCGATGACGCGTTGGCCATTGGCGCGCTGTCGTCGGCGACCTTTATGATGGACTGGGCGTACCTGCACGCCGACCAGCCGGCCCCCGACGTGGAAGGTACGGTCGCGGGCCTGCGCAACCTGGTGCTGGGCATGCGTGCCGAGGCCGAGGGCAAGGACCCGCACGAGGCCGTTGCCGCTGCGAACGGCGAAGATGCTGCCGAGGACGAGGGCTTTGACGAGGGCGATGTGCCGGTTGACGCCGAGCCCGTTGCCGATGCGACCGCCGAGCCCGTTCCCACCGAGCCCCAGGGCGTCCCCAACTTTGACGACGAGCCCCAGGTGGCGATTGATACCGAGGGCGCGGTTGCCGAGAACCACGAGGCCTCCGCTGCCGTCTTTGGCGGTGCGGCGACGGTTCCGGCAGGACCTGCGCATGAGGGCGGTCTGCCGCTCGTGGACGGCGCCGGCGAGGACCCGGGTGCCACGGTGACCATGCCGGCTATGCCTCAGGAGTAGGCCTACGCGTTTATCACCATCACGTACCTGCGCCTTTGCCGTACGCAGATGAGCGGAGCGGCAAGTGATGCGCTGCGGGTATAATGGACAGCATTCAAACGGTGGGCACCGACGTGCCCGCAGGAGAGGAATGATCATGGGTAAGACTTTCAGCTTTGTCTCCGGCGCACTTTTTGGTGCCGCTGCCGGCGCTATTGTCGGCGTTGCTCTGGCCCCGCGTTCGGGCGCCGAGACCCGCGCCATGGCTGCCGATATCGCCAACGACGCCTGGGACAATATGCGCGACACCTACGAGCACAGCGCCGAGGAAGCCCGTGCTGCGGTGAATGACTTTGGCCCGATGGTCGACGCCAAGACCGATGACCTGCGCGCCAAGGTCGACCTGGCCCGCGAGCGCATGGACCAGCTGCGCGAGCAGCTCAACGACGCCATTTCGGGCGGCAACGTGACGCCTGCCGCCGACGTCGTGGTCGAGAACGCCGTCGAGGCTGATACCGAGGCTGCGGAGCCCTCGACCGAGGCATAATGCGCGCCGGGGATTTTGTCGGCGCCAAGATCTATCGCAAGCCTACCGAGGACAAGCGCACCAAAAAGGACGGCACGCCGCGCAGCCCTAAAAAGCTCGGAAAGATTCACTTTCCGGTCTTTACCCCGGGCGGTACGCGCGTGGTCGGCTTTATGGTCCGCCAGTCCGATATCGCGGGCATGATCGAGCGTCCCGACCGGTTTGTGGCGCTCGATGCCATCGGCGTCTATGAGGGCGCTGTCGCGGTCGACGACGTCAAGGGCACCTACGATGCCGCCGCCGCCAAGCGCCTCGACATCAACCTGGACGATTGCATCATCTGGGTCGGTATGGACGTGCGCACGGAATCGGGCGACGTCGTGGGCTATTGCTCGGATGTGGAGTTCAAGCCGCGTTCGGGCATCGTGCAGGCATTCTATGTGACCGCCGGTGCTGCTTCGAGTGTTTTGGTTGGTGACACGCGGGTGCCGCCGACGATGCTGCGCGGCTATGAGAACGGCGCGATGGTCGTCTCGGACGAGGTCAAGTCGCTCGGGTATTCGGGCGGTGCGGCTGCCAAGGCCGCCGAGGCCAGCGTCGTGGTAGGCGACAAGGTCAAAAAGGGCGCCAAGGTGCTCGACGACAAGGGATCGGTTGCCGTGGACAAGGGCAGTCGCGCACTGGGCAAGCAGCTCGGCAAGACGCGCGGCATGTTCAAGGCCTTTAAGGACGAATACCAAAAGGCGAGCGGAGGCTCGTCAAAAGCTATAAAATAGCGACGTACCAAATGATGGGAGGCAAGCCGGAGACCTGTTGCTCCGGCTTGCTGTGTTTATGGGGGAGGGCATATGCGCCAAAACGGATCCAACTTAAACGGGCGTTCGGGTGCGCATCCGACAGCGCGCCGCGACCTGGGGCAGCTGCCCAGCGGTCAGCGCAAGCGTCACCGTAAGCCCGGCGCGATGTACCTCAACCATAGCCGCGGGTTTAGCGACCGCAGCGCTCGCATCGGCAACAGCCGTACGCCCCGTCGTTCGTCTCGCCTGCCCTACGCGCTCATCGCCGTGGGTTGCGCGCTCGTGCTGTTTATCGCTGCCGTCGTGGGCTACGTCAACCGCAGTGTGGACGTGGAGCTCAACGGCCAGAAGACCGCGGTGCGCGTGGGCTCTACGCTGCAGAATCTCATCGATGAACAGGATTTGACTGACACCTACGACGCAGGCGACCTGCTGGCCGTCGATGACAGCGTGCTCAAGCGCCATGGGGGCGAAAAGCTGTCGGTGAAGGTCGACGGCAAGCGCGTGAAGCAGGGCAAATGGGATAGCCGCGAACTTGAGGGCGGCGAGAAGGTGACGGTCAAGGATGGCCGTAACACCTACGAGAAGCACGAGGTTCAGGCTACGGTTATCGAGCCCAAGCTCAAGGTCGAGGGTACGGGCGCTATCGAGTATGTGCAGACGTGGGGTGTCCAGGGCCTCTCCGAGGTGTGGATTGGTGAGCAGTCGGGCAAGACGCAGGACCGCGGCGAGGTTGTGCCCGCCACCGATTGCGTTGTTGCGTGCGCCAGCGTGGCGCCCAAGGGCAGCAAAAAGTACGTGGCGCTGACGTTTGACGAGGGTCCGAGCGGCGCCACCAAACAGATCTTGCAGGTGCTCAAGGAAAAGGGCGTCACCGCGACGTTCTTCCTTTCGGGCGATGCGGCCGAGGCCTCGCCTGCCACGGCCAAGGCGATTGTCGATGCCGGGTGCGAGATCGGATCCAACAGCTACAGCGACGATTCGCTCAAGGGTCAGGACCGTGAGGCGGTACGCGAGCAGATTACGAAAGGCACCGATGCGATTAAGTCGGCGACCGGCGTGAAGACGATGCTGCTGCGTGCTCCCTACGCTGCCTTTGACGAGCGAAACTGGATTGATGCGATGGACCTGGTCTCCGCCGTGGTCTCGTGGAATATCGACTCGGGCGACTGGCTGCTCAACGGTGCCGAGGAGCAGGTCTCGACGGTGCTCGATTCGGTGACGCCGGGCAATATCGTGCTGCTCACCGATAGAGACGAATGCGCCGAGCAGACGCTCGAGGCGCTGCCGCAGATTATCGACGGCCTCATTGCCGACGGCTACAAGATCGTGACGCTCAGCGACCTGGCCAAGACGGACACGTCGCTGAGCAAAAAGCTCACCTCGCTGACGAAGGCCGCCATGCCCAAGGACGCCGTGTTCCCCCAACTTGCCGAGGACGACGACACCACAGAGTAGTCATTGGGTAGTCGTTTAAGAACGTCCCCAATGACTACCAATGACTATGTCACGGATACGTCAGCGTTTGGTATGCCTGCAATGTGCAGCGCATAAATTCGATGTCGCCGGGCGATGCTGATGCTATAGTTACTGCGGTTAATGAGGGTCAAGAGAAAGGTTACAGGTGAAATCCAAACCTCGACCATACAGTCGATGACCCCATGCAGGTGCTTTTTGCGCATGCACGGGGTGTAAGCGTCGAGCGGCGTGCCGCCCGCGCATGCGTATAAATATCCAGAAGCCCCCGGACGCCGCACGCGCGGTTGCGTCCGGAGGAATAATGATGGGGAGCACCATTGAATTATCTGAGTGAGATGCTCAAATTGCCGGTCTTGGACGTCGACGGCGAAAAGCTCGGCGTGGTCAACGATTTTGGTATTGCTACCGGCGAAGTCTTTCCGCACGTGACGTCGCTCGCGTTCCGCGGACCCGGCAAGACGCCGTTTATGATCAGCTGGCGCAAATGGGTCGACCGTATCGACGAGACGGGCGTACACCTTAAGACGTCGGCCACCGAAATCCGTTTTTCGTACCTGCAGCCGACCGA
>WGSQ01000108.1 GCA_014871605.1 Collinsella sp.
CAAAGGTGCCTGTCCCCATTGTGGTGGTTCTGGAGAATGTCTTATGCCGAGGCCTTGGCCTTGCGGCGCTTGCGGACCGCGTGGATCACGATGTCCAGCAGCAACAGCACAATGGCTACGACCACGATAAGCACGGCAAACTCGCGCTTGCCCCAGTGGCGGCCGGCCAGCGACTTTTGCTTGTCGACGTCCTTCTTGTTGTACTTGGTGTGCACGCAATGCACCAGCAGGCGATGGTCGTTCACGCCATAGGGCGTGCAGGTCACCAGCGTCACCTTGTCGGCACCGGGCTCGATGGTCAGCGACTCCATCTCCTCGGGCAGCACGACCTCGGAGTCCACCATCTTGTAGGCGAGCGTCTTGTTCATGGTGTGCAGCAGCACCAGGTCGCCGGGCTCCAGCGAATGGATGTCGTCGAACATGCTCAGGTTGCGCATGCCCGAGTGCGCGGTGAGCACGCAATGCGTCGAGGTGCCGCCCACCGGCAGGCTCGTGCCCTCCAGGTGGCCGACGCCCGCCATGAGGACTTCCTCGCTCGTGCCGTGGTAGATGGGCATGCTCACGTCGATGGAAGGGATCTCGACCCAGCTCATCATGGGGTCGCGGTCAAAGATGAGCTGCTGGGCGTAGGGCTCGATCTGGTCGGCGGGAAGCTCGGTGGCCTCGCCCGCCAGCTGCTCGTTAAAGGAGCGCGCCTGGAGCAGGATGCGCTCGCGCTCCTCGGCAGACAGCGCGTCCACGGTGCTGGACACGGTGCTGATCTGGTTGAACACGCCCGAGGCCCCGAGCCGGTCCAAGATCCACGGCCAGGTCATAAGGCCCACGCCAATAAGGATGATGACGATAGTGATGAGCCGGTCGGCCCAGCGCGGCAGCCGCTTGCGACGGCGCTTGGGTTTGGGCTGAGGGCTTGAGCCGCCGTTGTCCGCGGCGTTATTGCTCTTCATATGTTTGGCGCCCTGCACCATCGCCAGTCACTCCTCTACAACTCAAGTTGTCTAAACAAATAATAGCCGATTAGCGAGCTTCCACGCCGGACAACGCAGCCTAGCAGCATTGCGCAGTGCGAGTATGGGCCCGCATTTGAGTTTTCAAAATGTCCCGAATCGGCTGAGCGATTCGGGATACAATGTCAATAGAAAATGACGCACCCCGCGTAAATGTACGAGAGCGCGGGCGGCCTAGTTTTCTGGTTTTGTTAAATGCCCGGGATCCGACCCCCGGGCATTCTTATTTGCGCTTGTTGCGGCGCAAATACCGTCCACCGTCCGCACCGCGCGTGCGCCTACGGACCTTAAACCGAACCTCATACGAGTCAAGAAACGCGATGACGAACGTGCCCACCGCCGCGAGGGCGGCGAGCGCGTTAAGGAATTTCAGCATTTGGGGACCTCCGATCGAGTCGTCGGCCGCCCGCGCACGAGATGCGTCGCAAGGGTTATTTTACTGCGAGTGTATGCACCCACAGCTGGTCAACGCGATTTTGACAAACATTTGTTCGATAGTTACAAGCACGATTCCTCACCCAGCGGAGCCTGGCCGCATTGTCCGGGTTTGCCCGACGTGTTTGCGTTTTCAAAATGTCCCGGATCGGCGGGGCGATTCGGGATACAATAGCTACAGGAAACGACGCACCCCGCGTAAGTGATCGAAAGCGCGGGCGACCAGTTTCCGGTGTTGTTAAATGCCCGGGCCTCTAACCCCGGGCATTCTTATTTGCGCTTGTTGCGGCGCAACTGCCTTCTACCGTCCGCACCGCGCGTGCGCCTACGGACCTTAAACCGAACCTCATACGAGTCAAGAAACGCGATGACGAACGAGCCCACCGCAGCGAGGGCGGCGAGCACGTTAAGGAATTTCAGCAATTGGGGACCTCCGATCGAGTCGTCGGCCGCCCGCGCACGGGATGCGTCGCAAAGCCATTTTACTGCGAGCGTATGCACCCACAGCTGGTAAACGCAATAATTGCAAACATCTGTTCGATATTCATATGCTTGATCCATCGGGCAATGGAGCCTGGCTGTGTTACCCAAAAAGAACGGGGCAGACACCAGTGCGGAGTCTGCCCCGAAAAGAGAATGGCAAAGCAAGAACGTGGATAGACGAGAAAAGTGTCCGCAAGTCTCATGGCCATCACATCCCACCTGCCAAAGGGATGGGCGAGCGAGCGTTACTCCTGCTCGGACTCCTCAGCCTGCTTACGGCTGCGGATGAGGTGCGCCACGCCGATGACGAGCACCGCGCCACCAGCGATCCAGGTGAAGGTCACGCCGTTGAGACCGGTCAGCGGGAGGCCAGAGCCCTTCTTATCGGTAACGGTGAGGTGCACCATACCGTTCGTGGAGTTGTCAGCTTTAACGAGGCCCGTATTGTCTCCGCCAGCTACCGTAACCGCAGGATTTACCACGGTGGCGTCGCTCTCGGAAAGCGTACCACGCGTAATGGTGAACGTGATGCCCTTGTTGCCGTGAGAGTTATCGTAGCCAGGCGCGGGCGTGACCTCCGTGAGGACGTAAGTGCCCTCATCGAGACCGATGACGCTAATCTTGCCGTCCGCGGTCGTGGTGAGCTTGGCATCCCCGGCGTTCGCCTGCTTTACTCCTTTAGCATCAATGTACTTGTCCTCGACAGTGCCGCCGATCTTCTCCTGCAGCTTAAACACAACACCAGAGAGCTTCTTAGGGGTTTCCTCATCACCAACCTTGGTGACGTCAATGCCGTAGGTGTAATCATAAGCGGGATGTACGACTGTCGTGCCCGTTTCGGTAGTAGAGTGAGGGTTATTGGAATAGGTCAGAGTAACGGTGTTCTTCTGGCCTTTACCGAGCATTTCGGCCTTAACCTTCGTGGGGACAAGCTTTGCCTTATAGTTCACATAGACCTTTGAGTTGCCATCAACGTTAATGATTGCGCCCTCGTTGTCATCTTCATTTTTCGCATGGGCATTTTTCAGATTTGAGAACGAAACCTCAAGTTTGCCATCTACATAACTTTTGTTGTAGCTACTCGGATGAACAACCTGATCGCCAATCTTGACCTCGACAACGGGATCATTGCCGTTAAGCTCGGGCACCATCGTAGAAGGCAGATTATCGGTGAAGGTATAGCTGTACTCTTTATAAGTATTGATATTGCTGGCCACGGTACCTGCAAGCTGATACTCAACCAGCTGATCGGATGCAGAGTCCGCAACCCTATTGGGCGCCGTAAAGACATCTCGAGAAGAGCCCTCGGGAACAACTTTGCTCGAATCCACAAAGCTGCCTTTATTGTCGTCCTTAACGGCCTTGGTCACGTTGGGGACATCCTTTTTAGAATCAACATTCACGTCTTCGCCACCAACGACGGCAAAAATTGGCGAGGTATGGGCGTCGGTATTGCCGTTGGCCGAATCGCTAGATGTGGTCGAATCAACATTTGCAGTCACAAAGAGCCAATAGCCGGCGTCTAAAGTCTTAAAGTCTCCCTTGCTGGAATCGCTTGGGTTTTTCCAGGTTAGAGTCGAGCCCTCAAGTGCGGCAGCGATCTTATCCAACGTGGAGTCAGCGTCAACCTTGGCAGTCTGGCCAACTTTTTCACCGGCATTATCTTTAATGTACTTGGCCCAAGCCTGAGCGCCTGCATTCGCAGCAGGAGTTCCCGGGACGCCAGCAAATGCACTAGTCACAACATTCATAACATCAGGCGATGCCCAAGTGATATCAGAGAGCGTCTTGGACCCATTCCAGGTGCCGTCTTCCTTCTGATCCTGTGTGACCGTTGCCTTGAAAATCTGGATACCCTTAAAGGCTGTATCCGTGTAGATTTCCTCCTTGATCGTCACGTTGCCGCTCTGGGACACCATCGGCGTACCATCAGCAAACGCCATGGTCACCGGGGCCATGACGCCGCCGAAGCTCAACGCCGCCGTGAGGCCGGCGGTTACTGCCAGGCGTGCGATGTTCTTGCTCATGCTCATCTTCTTTTCCTCCGTTTTCCGTTTGATTCTCATTCGATCGGTCATCATCTGTCTGTGTCTTAGCATCTACTTCGCTACGTCTCGCCCCGCTCTCTGCGGGGCTGCCAGCTACTCTTTATGGCTGCCACCTCCCCGCTTGACCAGGAGCGCGACCACGATGAGCGCGGCTCCGGCGACCGCTGCGGCGGCCGCGGCGTACATTGCCATATCGCCAGTCGAGGGCATAAAGCCTCCGGTGGTAATGCTAGGGGGTGCGCCGGTGGGTGTGTTGATAAGCGACGCCTCCAGGCTGCCCGTCGACCCGTCCGCGCTGTCGGCGCGCAGGGGCGACTCAGCCGTGATGGTGAGCTTGGGCTTGGCAGCGGCCACCTGGTCGACGTCCAGGCCCTCGGCCTTGACCGTCACGGAGCGCGTGCCCTCAAAGGCGGTGTAGCCCTTGGGCGCCTTGAGCTCGCGGACCTCCAGCTTGCCCGAGTCCACGCCCGAGACGGTCACGCGGCCGTCCTCGCCCGTGGTGACGGTGGCCTTGCCCTCCGCATCCCACGTGCCGTCGGCCGCCAGTGTGCGACCGCGGTCATCGGCGATACTCAGGACCGCCCCGGCAAGCGGCTTGTCGCCGTCGCTGCCGCGCTTGGTGAGCGCGAGATCCCAGGTGTAGGCGCACGCGTCATCGCTCGGCGTGCGGGTAAAGCCGGCGTCGCCGGACTGGTCGGCAAAGGGAGAGCGCGGGTAGCGCAGGTAGACCTCGTTGGGGTTGCCCTTCGCGATGCCGTGGTTGCATACGCTGTTGAGCGGCGCGTTGTACACGGCGACCACGCGGGCGCCCGCGGTGAAGGCGTCGGCCCCGCCTAGCGCGGCGATGAGGTCGCCGGTGCGCACGGTGAAGGTCTTGCCGTCCGCCGCTACCTTGGTGGCGCACTGGGCCGTGATGTCGGTCCAGCCCTTCGCGGACTCGGTGCCGGCGCGGCCGTCCTTATTGGTCGAGACGGCGTCGAAGCCGCCGTCCGCGCTCGCCGCCACGTACACGCGCATGCTCGCGGCGACCATGGAGAGGTCGAGCCCCGCGCTCATGGTGTCGACGAACTGCACCGTATAGGTGTCGTAGGCGGTAAGACCCGCCGGGACCGTGGCCGAGAGGCGCCAGTACAGGTCGTCGGCGACCGTGGCGTCGGCGGCCTTCTGCCAGGCGGCGGTGCTGTCCTCCAGCACGTGCTTGACGACCTTGGGGGTCGCCGCCTTGGGCTTGACGGTGACGGCGCTGCCGCCGACCAGCGCCATGATCGGCGCGGTGCCAGCCTCGTCCTGGGAAATGGCGGCGTCGTCGGCGACGATGAGCCAGTAGCCACAGGACAGCTCGGCCGTCGTGCCCGCGTTAAGGGCCACGGACTCGGCGTCAGAGCTCTGGAGGGAACGAGCGAGCTGTGCGCTCAGCGCGCTCGTAAGGTGGGAATCGGTGTTGAGCCACTCGGCAGCTTCCTGCGCGGTGGTCTGGGAATTGGGCATACCGGCGCTGTGCAGCACAGGCAACACGGCATCGCGCGCGGCGTCGCTTGCCCAGGCGAGGTCGGTGGCGATCTTGGCGTCGCTGTCGCCGTCGACGACGTTGGCGCTAAAGATCTGGTAGGCGTCGTAGCTGCTCGCCACGGTGCCGCTCACCGTGATGGAACCGGTCGAGGTCGGCGCGGCCTGCGCGGAAGCGGGGAACACAACCGCGCAGGTGCCGATCAGGAGGGCAAGCAGCGCAAACAGGATCGGGAAGGAGCAAACTTTCTTATTCACGACGCTTACCTCCCTTCGCATTCGCCTTGCGACGAATGTGCATCCAGGCCGCAGCAGCGCAAAGCACCGCCGCGCCGGCAAGGTACGTCAGAGTGACGCCCAACATACCAGAAAGGGGCAAAGAGGTGGAGTAGGTGTTGGTGAAGGTGGGGATGGA
>WGSQ01000109.1 GCA_014871605.1 Collinsella sp.
CTGGGGCCGGCAACGTTGACGTGATAGTCGCGGCCCAGGGTCTCGATAAGCCCGGGGCGACTGACGACCTCGGCATACAGGCCCTCAAACGGCACGAACATGATGCCAAAATTGGTCGTCGCGGGCACGCTCAGGTACTTTTCGCAGATGTCCTTGGCCTCGCGCTTCACCATGGCGTCAAGCGTCTTGCGCGCGGTGGCCACAGCTTCGGCATCACCCGACTCTTGCGCGTCGAGCAGGTGCTCGTACGCGTCGCCCGGAAACTTGGAGTCGATCGGCAGCAACACGGGGTCGCCCTCGTCCACCGGCAGCTTGACGGCAAACTCAACCCGCTCCGAGGCACCAGGCTTGGTGGCGACGTTTTCCAGATACTGATCGGGTGTGAGGATATCCGCCAGAATCGCGCCTAGCTGCACCTCGCCCAAAATGCCGCGCGCTTTTACATTGCCCAGCACGCGTTTGAGGTCGCCCACGCCGGTGGCGATGGATTGCATGTCGCCCAGGCCCTTGTACACAGCCTCGAGCTGGTCGCTCACCTGCTTAAACGATGCCGACAGGCGATCGTTGAGCGTGCGGGAGAGCTTCTCGTCCACCGTCGCACGCATCTGATCGAGCTGCACGTTGTTGTCCTTGCGGATGGCGCCCAGCTGGGCATCGACCGTTTCGCGCACTTTGTCCAAACGGTGTTCAATGCCTTCGCGGTTGGCGCCCAGCTGCTGGGCCGTCTCGCGACGCAGGTCGTCCATGCGGTCGCCGGCCTGCGAGAACTCGCGCGCAATGGTCAGGTAGCGCTGCTGCTCCACGGCCGCATCGGTTGTCTGCTGCTGCGCGATGGCGTTTGCCGTGCGGCGGGTTTCGGCCAACGCGACGTTCAGGGTGTCGAGCACGTTGTTGGCCTGTTCGAGCGCAGCCAGCATCTCTGCCCCGTTATCGCCGCGCTCCCGCAGCTCGGCGCGAAGGCCCTTAAGCTGCAGGGCACAAGCCACAGCAACCCCCACTGCCACCAAGGCGATCACAACAAGCACGATATCAATAGCAGACATAGACTCCGCCCAATAAACTCAATCGACCACCAATCAAAACCGCGATCAATCTTACCCCGCCACGCACACCGGGCGCCCGGCCCCTTCTTGGGTGCTTCTCTCTTCCGCATATTCCATAATGCGGCGCGCCGTTTCCCTGCTCACCTTTGAGTCATCGCCGGCCAAGTATGCGTATACGTTTCCTTTATTCAGGTGCAGAGCACGGCAGAGACCATAGCGCGTTACACCCGATTCCTCCAATGCTGTCAGCGTTCTCTTTCTCATGAGGGCGTTCACCCTTCTGTCGGCCGCTGGCTTTTCTTTCACCCCTCTATACGCGCGCCAAACGTTGGCGTAACGATTGGGAAGTTTATCCTCGGTGCATAGAGATGCCAGGCTACCCGCTTGGCCATACAGAGACAAAACACCTCGATAGCCCTCTTCCATCCACGAGCCCTCGGATAAGCCCAGAACGTATTCGGCTTTGCCCTGCGCCAAAGCGAGCAAAAACAGAGGCTCCGCCACGCGCGGCACATCCGCCGTTGCCCGCTTAACCAGCTTTCTAAAATTCAGCGACTGCTGCCCGGACAGCTCTCGGCAATAGCCTTTCAAAAATCCCTCAAAAGTCAGATTCAACCTCGCACCTCCTTTTTGTATTGCCTGTATGCACAGACCATCTCTTGATAACTCCGCTCCGAAGGCGATGAGGCCAACGCCTCTCCTTCATCGAATATAAGCCGCTCGAGCAAATCCCAATCAAGCCGGTCGATAAACGTTCGAGTATGGAGGTCGACGATGTCGTTCGGACGATAGGCATAAAGCTTCATCACCGCCAGGTCCTCCAAGGATGGCGTAAAGTACCTGATAAAACGCGCCCCAATATCTACGGGAATCAAACGATCTTCGTAATTGAATGGCATCTGATTACAATATGCCACCGCCATACCATTCACCTCGGGGTATCGAGCTATGATCTCGCGGAGGCACCTATCTGCCTCAAACACATCAATGTCATGTGTAACCGACCGATTCGTCACATCGTTTAGCATGAAGGCGCTTCCTCCCACCAATACAACGCTCGGCCTATCGTCTCGTGGGCCTATTTCCAGCTCCGCCTCTTCATCAATGCCCAAAAGAGTCTGCTCTAAATCCTGCTTATACATAGTAAATCCTATTATTATTCATTTTCAATAATACTATTCAGTCGCACGACAGGACCCACAGGATGCAAGAATTCTACTCGTGGCGATAATCCCTACACCCTAGAAGTCCTAATGTGACAAACGCTAACTCTCCCAGCCGGCACGGACGGTTGCTACGACATCGCCTAGGCGCTGGCCGAGAGCTGCCAAGTGCTGAAGCACCTCATTGGGCGAAGCGCCGTTGAGAATGCAGGTGAGCGCATACGAGACCAGGAAAATCGCCGCAAGTCCTAACGGAATGAGCACAATCATCGCTAACGTGCGCAGGCGCTGGCCCACGCGGCGGTGACGTGTGCGGCGCTTGTCAAACGCAAGCTCCTGCGCATATGAATCTTGTTGTACGGAATAGTTCTCTGGCGCCGATCCGCCCGCAGGCGAAACCGCAGGCGTGGCATTTTGCGCAGGAGGCTGGACGGCCGCCCCTTGCATTTGCATCTCCATAAGCCGTTGCTGTTGGCGCAACATGCGCTCGGCTTGTTGCTGCGGGGTCTCAAGAAACAGATCCATGCTTGCCTCCTCAATCGGAGCATTCGACGCTTGCGCCCAGCATCCCGCACCGCCAAGGCCACGGCAACGCAATCCGTAGCAATAGCTGCAAAGTTTCTTTTGTCAGAAAACTGTCGAAAAGCTCAACAACTCCCCTACCAGCACTTTCTCTGAGCTTTTTTATCGAATGGTCTTTTGCCCTTCCACCAACCCGCCAACTAACCAAAACCTAACCAAAAGCTTGACGGAAATTGTGTAGACAGAGACCCCACACAAAAACGTGCCGCCCCAAAAGGGGCGGCACACAAACTTCTAATCAGCTTTTCAGTAACGAGCAAGCGACGACCCAACGCCGGGGCGCAGGGCGGGGAAACACCTTTGCCTCGCGCGACCCTGCGGAGCCGTGAGCGAGAGGGAAAGGTGTTTCCCCGCCCTGCGCCCCGCAGTCCACGTTCGTATCGGCGCTAGTAGTTCACCACCTGCTCCTCAAAGTACGCCTTCGGGTGGTTACAAACCGGGCACACCTCGGGCGCCTCGGCGCCAACGTGCAGGTGCCCGCAGTTCAGGCACTTCCACACCTTCACGCCCTCACGCTCAAACACTTCGCCCGACTCGATGCGCTCGACGAGCTTGTTGTAGCGCTCCTCGTGGGCCTTCTCGACGGCGGCGACGCCACGGAACTTCTCGGCGATCTCGGTAAAGCCCTCCTCCTCGGCGGTCTTGGCGAACTCGTCGTACATCGTGGTCCACTCGTAGTTCTCGCCCGCAGCGGCATCACGCAAGTTGTCCAGGGTATCGGGAACGGCGCCGTCGTGCAGATACTTAAACCACAGCTTGGCGTGCTCGGACTCGTTGCCTGCGGTCTCGGCAAAGATATTCGAGATCTGAACGTAGCCATCCTTCTTGGCCTTAGATGCGTAGTAGCGATACTTGGTATGCGCCTGGGACTCACCGGCAAAAGCGGTCTCGAGGTTCTTCTTGGTTTGAGAGTTCTCAAAATCCATAGGTGTACTTCCCTTCAACATGCCGCCCGTAGGCTTCGAGCGGCCTTGTCTTTAGGATGCCCTCAAGCCGAGAATTTAAACCTTACAATCCTCTTCTTCAGATTCGGGTTGGCTACACGCTTAGCCAGCGATCACCCTCGGAGCGGCAAAAGCCCTCGCGCTCCAAGTCGGCCAAAATGTCTGCGACAAGATCGTGATCGACCGGCTCGCGGCCTGCCGCCGCCTCCATTTCGTTGACACCCGCCACGGCCTCGGCGAGTGTGATGCCCGCTGGCCGCCCATCGCGCGCAGCCAGCAGCATGCGCACAATATGGGCACGCTTTTGGCGACGCGAGCCCTCAAACTTGGACTGACGACTATAGCCCGCCGAGCGCCTGGACGGATTGGGCAGCGTCTTCTTAAGATACGCGCCATAATCCAGCAGCGCGTAATACCATGCGCGCGGTGTGTCGGCATCATCGAGCGGCACGGCAAAGGGAGCGATCTCATCCGCCGTCGCACCGGGAGCCGCCGGACAGGCGGCCTGAATCAGCGGCACCAGCTCGCGATCGGGGACGGCCGGCACGTCGGGAAAGAAATGATGCAGAAAGACCGTGCGCACGTTGGTCTCCAGATACACACCCGGTAGATCGAACGCAAACGACCGGATGCCCTGCGCCGTCGCCGGGCCAATACCAGGCAGGGCGACCAAGTCGCGCGTCTCACGTGGAAACTCCCCACCCCAGTCTTCCATAACGCACTGAGCGGCTCTGTGAAGCGCCAGGGCACGCCGGTTGTAGCCCATCCCCTGCCAGGCATCCAAAACGTCGGAAGGAGCGGCCTGAGCGAGCGCCTGTACGGTCGGAAAGCGGTCGAGCCACGCGGGCATACGCGTCTCCACACGCGGCACCTGCGTTTGCTGCAGCATAACCTCGGAGAGCCAAATAATGTACGGGTCGCGCGTGCGGCGCCACGGAAGGTCGCGATAACGCAAGGCCCCTTCCGAACGAATCATCGAACGAAAGGGGTCCTGAATCATGGCTATGCTCCTTATGCGGCGCTATTCCTCCCGGCAAGCGCACGCACAGTTGGCGTACTCGGGAAACGCATCGCGGTCGGCGAACTTGGAATCGACGGCCGGGAACTGGCGGTGAGCGACGATATCGCCCAGCGAAACGGAATCGAGGTAGTCGCGCATCAGCGCTTGAGCTCCGGCCCACAGGGGATGATAACAGCACGTGCCCATGCGTGCACAGTCGCCATCGGGCGCGGTGCAATCGTTCATGACCATGGGGCCCTGAACGGCCTCAACGACCTGGCGGATGGTGACATCGTCGGGGCTGACCTTAAGACGCATGCCGCCATGGACGCCACGCAGGCTCTCCACAATACCGGCCTGAACCAAACCATGCTGAATCGAACGGGCAAACGAATACGGGACATTGACCTCTTCGGCGGCGGTGCGAACAGAAAGCAGACGCTCCGGGTCCTCGGCAAGCATCGCGAGCATGCGAAGGGCGTAATCAGTCTTCCTCGATATGTCCATTTTTCCCCTTTCAAGGAATAGGAACAGCTCGAACGAGCTCCGGGGCCGAGCTTACGTCGAGACGTCAATGAGCGTATGGACGCCCAAATAGCAAAACGGGCGCCCGCTGAATGCCGTTTTTGAAGCCTCTTGCATCAAAAACGGCCCACAGTGCAATTGAGTATAACCTAACCCCCTGCTTCGTTGAACTGGTGTTGCGCAACAAACGCCTTGTTGGACACATACCTCGGACGGAGCTTGTCCGGGAATTGGAAGGATTTGGTTTTGGACGAAAGGGGCCGATGGGATCAAGGTCCTATCAAACGCAAAAAGCCACGTCCGAAGACGTGGCTTTAATTGCGTTGGCGGGAAGTACGGGGCTCGAACCCGCGACCTCCGACGTGACAGGCCGGCGCTCTAACCAAACTGAGCTAACTCCCCAGGCAGTCGTTCGCGTTTGTTTCCGCTCGCGTGCGCTGCGGGGATTAGTATACACAGAAGTCTGTCCGCCGCGCAACAACTTTTTTGAAAATATTTTTTGGGGCCTCCGGGAGGGTCTCCGGGGCCGGCTGGCGCGGGCTAAGTTTGCTGCTCTACAGTCCTGCGCAAGACGGAAAGCACATTAAGTGCTTTCCTTTGCGTGCGGAACTC
>WGSQ01000011.1 GCA_014871605.1 Collinsella sp.
TCCTTCATCGCCGCAGGATGCTGGCCAGTTGCAAGCTGCAGCTTTGCCGTACCCAACACCATCTGGCTCACAATGCGATAGGCATCGGCACGCGGGATACCGTGCTTGACCGCTGCATCGCCCAGGGCCTCGATTGCCATGGCGACAAATGCCGGAGCGCAACCACCCACCGTGCCGCCCACAAACAGCAGGCTCGTATCGAGTTCGACCACCGCACCGAGCTTGCCAAGCAGATCAAGCACCACTGCGCTCTGCTCATCACTAAGCGTGGAAGCCTTCTCGCAAGCGATGACGCCCTCGCCCACCGAAACCGGTGTGTTGGGCACCGTCGAGATATGCGCGACGCCCGGCAGGACCTGCTCCCACTTGGCACTGTCCCAGGTCCAGGCAACCGACAGAACGACCTTTTTGGCAAGAGCATCCTTGAGCGGGGCGAATACCTTCTCGATCATGTACGGTTTGACCGCAGCGACCACGATATCGGATGCGGCGACAACCTCGGCGGCATCGTGGCAGGCGACCATGCCGCGTGCCTCGCAGCGCTCAACCAGTGCGTCGTAGCGACCCGCGCAGGCGCACATGTCGCTCGCAGCTACACCGGCAGCGATCCAGCCATCGGCCATAGCGCTCGCCATATTGCCAAAACCGACAAATCCAATCTTCATATCTCATAGTCCTTTCAGACACATTCCTCAAAACGAAAGGTATTGTCCCACGCCATTGTTTCGTATTGCCGACCTATTTGTGATACGGCTCGCCACGACTGATCTTGCAGGCACGGTAAATCTGCTCTAGCAGCACCACACGCGCCAGGTTATGCGGCAAGGTAATGCGTCCAAAGCTGAGCATCTCGTCGGCGCGGGCGCGCACCTCATCACTCACGCCGTCCGAACCGCCGATTACAAAGGCAATGTCGCTGCTGCCTCGCAGCATAAGATCGTCGAGCCGCGCCGAGAGCTCCTCACTCGAACGCTCCTTGCCCTCGATAGCTAGCAGGATCACATGCGCCCGAGACGGCAATGCAGCAAGAATTGCCGCCCCCTCCTTGTCGCGTGCGGCATCCACGCCGCCCGCCTTAGCCGGGTCGATATCGGCCACCTCGCGGATATCAACCTTGGCATAGGCACCTAGGCGCTTGGTGTACTCAGCGCACGCGTCCTTCCAAAAGCGCTCCTTGAGCTTACCGACGCAAACGACGGTGTATTTCACGCGCGTCTACTCCTTCGAATCGTTTTGAACTTTGCTGGCTGTCAGCATCTGCTCGAACATCGAGGCCGACTGCGAGAAATCGCTCGGCAGCACGACCGTCGAGGTTTTACCCGTACGAGCGAACTCCGTCATCATCTCGGACCACTGCGTAAACATGAACAGCTGGTTGGCCTCGTCGTTACCGACTCCCGTCTCCTGGATGATCTCGAGCGAATCCTTGATGCCCAGCGCGATGGCCTTGCGCTGGTTGGCGATGCCCTCGCCCGCCTTTTCCATCGCCTCAGCCTCGGCGGTCGCCTCGGTGACGCGCTTGATGCGGTCGGCCTCGGCGAGCTCCTGCGCGGCAGCGCGCTTTCGCTGGGCGGCATTGATGTCGTTCATGGAGTTCTCGACCTCGGTCGGCAGCGCGATTTTGGTGATGAGTGTCGACACGAGGGTGAAGCCGTAGGCAGCCATCTGCTCGGATACGGTGGCATTAACGTCCTTGGCGATGTCATCCTTCTTGGCAAAGACCTCATCGAGTGTGTAGACGGGAATCGAAGAGCGCAGAGCGTCGGTGATGAAGTCACGCATCTGGTCGACGGGCTCCTGCAGCATATAGTAGCTCTTGTAGATGCCCGAATCTGCCGGGCCGGCGCCCATGTCATAGCTCACGTGGTACTGAGCAGAGACCTCAAGGCCGATGGTCACGTTGTCCTGGGTCTTAACGTCGATGCCAAAACCGTTTTTCATGGTGCGCAGACTCACCGTGGCGGCCTTGCGGTCGATCACGGGCACCTTCATGTGGAAGCCCGCGTTGACGATGCGGTTAAACTTGCCCAGACGTTCGATGATCACGGCATGCTGTTGTTCAACGACATAGCAGGCGTTGGGAAGCAGCAGCAACAGAATGATAATAGGGATCAAAAGACTGGTAAGGGCGGCGATGATACCGGAAAACAGCATGGCTTCTCCTCTATTGGGCATACATTGGCACTAGGATACCCGTCCTGGACCCCCCAAAGGCCCGATGGCAGGGCCAGTGGGCAAAAAAGACCAAATATGAGTACTGTCACTATTTTAGTAGCAGCCTATTTAGCGAAATAGCACCCTGTCGAACCCGAGATCCTTCCAAATTGAGCCGCTTTGTCTCAAAGCCGAATCAAATTAACGTACAGCTGTTGCGTAATTATCACAAAATAGACCTCTAGAAATGTTGCCGCCTTTGTGACAGTACTCATATTTGCCGTTTTTTGCCCACTGGGGTTTCGGGCATACGAAATATCGGCATTGGATCCGTAAAAACAGCCTGCCGGCGGACTCGCCAGCTCGCTAAAAACGCTCCGCGTATTCTTTACGCTCGCTCTTTCGCGGGTCCAAGTCCCCGCGATGGGCCCATAACAAAAAAGCCCCCATTGCTGGGAGCTCTTTCATTCAATGGTGCGGGCGAAAGGACTTGAACCTTCATGGGGTTGCCCCCATACGGACCTGAACCGTACGCGTCTGCCAATTCCGCCACGCCCGCGTGCAGGAATTAGAATAACGGAGCGCCAGCGCGAACGCAAGAACTATTTTTGAAAAAGTTTACGAGCGTTATTGCGTATACATTTGAGGGCCCTCACAGCCCCATCATGAATTTAGCATGCGTCCTCTTCATGCCGTGATTCTCGTAAAACCGGTGAGCACCCAACCGTGCGGCATTTGAGGTCACCTCGATTACCTCGCAGCCCTGCTCTCGTGCACACGCAATGGCCCTCTCAAGCAGCAGTGTCCCGCGTCCACCACCACGGTATCCCTTGTCAACCACGAGCTCGCAAATCTCGGCCACGGGGTGTTCATGGTGAAGCTGCCGCTCGACGCGCACGTTCACAATCCCGACAACGTCATCCTCTTCGAGCACAAAAGCGAAAAATGGCTGTCGGGCAAGCTGCCAGGCAAAACGCTTACAGAACGTCAATCGGTCAAACCGAGTGTCCTCGAGCTGGCACATGAGCTCGTACACCGCGTCGGTATCGGCAACAGTCGCCATTCGAACTGTCATCTCCGGACCCCCTAAGCAAGCAGGCGTTCTTGGTCGAACAGCTGCGCGACGGACTCGCCGGCTTCATCCGGCGTGATGAAACAAGACCCGACGCACTCGGGGGCGCCATAGCGCCCATGGTAATCGCTACCGCCGGTGCACACGATTCCGTACTGCCGTGCAAGTCTAAAGGCCTCTTCGGTCGCAACGGCATCGTTATCGGGATGAAACGCCTCGATGCCCATCAGACCTGCCTTAACAAGTTCGGGGATAGCCCCCCACGAGTCCATCTGCTGGGGATGTGCGAGCACGGGCACGCCTCCCTGTTCGCGAGCAGCCCGAACAACTGTAAGTGCGTCGGGATAGGAAATGTCGCGCTCGGCAATACCGCCATTTTTAAATAGCCGACGATAAACGCACTGATATTCGCCATCTCGATAGCTCAGCCCCGTAAGCGCCTGCATGACATGCTGTTTGTAGACACCAGTACTTGCCCGCGAGACTTCGACCACGTCGGCCACCGATGCTTTTCGCCCGCAGGGGGCCATCCCTTTACGTTCGAGCGTCCATGCCTGCCACAGGGTGTTGGCAGTACGGCGGGCAAGCGTTTCGTTTACCAAGAGCTCAAGCGGGCCAGATTCATCCGCCGTAGCCGCGAGGCCGTAGCAAAGAATATGAATCTTGCGTCCGGTTTCCGAGTCAATGCAAGAAGCCTCAACGCCCGCAATCACGGGAAAACCCATCTTGCGGGCTTCGGCGCGTACGGATGACAGCTGGCGCAAACTGTCGTGATCGGTAATGGCAATACCCGAAAGACCCCGCTCACGAGCCTCGGCAATCAATGCCTGCACCGATTGAGAACCATCGGAATAAACCGAATGCGTATGCAGATCAAATGACCCCTGCACGGATCTATGTTCCTGCATCCGTCCCTCCTATGCCTGGACAAACCCACCAGTCTGCATGTTGTACTCACGATCGCAAACGCCTTCCATGAACTCCAAATCATGGAAGATGCCCAGCATCGTAGTACCTCCGGCCTTGAGTTGCTCAATCAAATCGCGGACTCTGACCTTGCTCGCGTTATCGAGGCTGGCAGTCGGCTCATCCAACAGTAATAGACGTGGACGACGCACCATAGCGCGCGCGATGTTGAGCCTGAGCTTCTCACCACCCGAGAACGTATTGGGATACAGGTCCCACAGGGGCTTGGGGAAGTCGAAATGCTCGAGCATGCGCGTTGTCTCCTCCTCAATCGCATCTTCATCGGCAAACGCCTCAGCGGCACTCGCGTGCACGATTTCACGGGCCGTGGTACGTGGCACGGCATCGAGGAACTGGGAGACATAGCCAATCTCGTAGTTGCGCAGATAGATCACACGACGTTCATCGAGCGTGGCAAGGTCGACCGGACCAAAGGCCTCGGAATTGTACATGATGTGGCCGCTCTCCGGCAGGTTTGTGCGGTAGATGCACTTGAGGATCGTGGACTTGCCCGAACCCGAACGGCCGGTAACACCTACGAACTCGCCCGGCAGCACGCTCAGCGAAATGTGCTCGCAGCCACGCACGCGACGATTGGCGGCGTGCAGGGTAAAGCCTTTGGAAAGATCCTCGATTGCAAGAAGCGGACGCGCTTCGGGCTCAACAAATTCGGTCACATCGCCCATTATTTGTCCTCCCATCCGTCCGTATCCGCCGCAGTCGCGGGAACGTGGTCGGCCGTCTCGGCGATCGTCGCGGCGTCGGTGGCAAAGCGGGCAGACATGCTCGGCAGCGCCGGATACCACATGCGCGAAACCACGCGGCCGTCCACAAGCGTCGCCGTAATCACGGGGTAGGTGCGCTGGCCTTCCTCAACCTCGCGAATCACCAGGATATCGGCCTTTTTGCCCTCTTCCAGGCTACCAATCTGGTCATCGGCATGCACGGCGCGCGCCGGATTGATGGTAAGCATGGCAAACGCCTCTTCAAGCGGCAGCTTGAAATCGTGGTGCAGGGCAAAAGCGCTCTGCAGCATTGCCGTGGGATAGTAATCGGAGCACAGCACGCTCGCCACGCCGTTGGACACAGCGTCGCGCGCCGAAAGATTGCCCGAGTGGCTCTTTCCCAGCAAGATGTTGGGCGTTCCCATGACGGTCGACATGCCGCGCTCGCGAGCAGCGCGTGCCACCTCCAGGCTCACCGGAAACTCAGAGATCGTGCAGCCAAGCTCGCGCATGAGGTCGAGATGCTCAATCGAATCGTCATCGTGGCTCGCCAGCGCGATGCCGTTTTCACAAGCAACATTGGCAAGGTATTTGAGCTGGTCAAAGGAGAGCTTGGGCGCCGCCTGCTGAGCGGCGACAATCTGTGCCGCCTCCTCGTCACTCAACTCATGGTCGCCGCGCACGCTCTTGCGCCAGATCTCGATATCGCGATACTGGCCCTGGCCGGGGGTGTGATCCATGAACGAAAGCTCGTCCACCTCGCCCGAGCGCAGGTGTCCTTCGACCTGCTCGACCAAATTGACGTTATCAACCTCGAGGCGCAGATGCAGACGATGGCGAATCAAGTGCGCGTTGCGCCCCTCGGTGCGCTTGCAGCCGGCAATGAGCGCCATGATCTTCTCGGTGTTCTCCCAGCGCCGGACCGGCTTGGTGTCCATGATGTCTTGCGCATATGCCGAAAGCGAGTGATACATGGTGGTGATGCCGTGGGCGATGAGCTCGCGCTCGGCCTCGAACAACGCCGTCGAGAAGTCCATGAGCACCGTCGGGCGCGGCGAGATAACGGTCTCGATATAGTCGGAATGGATATCCACAAGACCGGGCGTGACGTAGCCGCCATGGGCATCGATAACGCCGGCGCCTGCGGCAGCCGCATCGAATTTACCCTGGCGCTGGATCGCGGCAATCCTATCGTCTTCGACCACAAGCTCGTAGCCAAAGAGCAGACGGTCGGGCTGAACAATGATTCCGTTGCGAATGACGTACATCGGCGAGCCTCCTAAAGAAGCGAATAGACGAGTTCTTGGGTGTAGGCGTGTTGAGGGTCTTGCATGATCTGGTCGGTCAAGCCATGCTCGATAACTTGGCCGTCGAGCATGACGATGGTGCGATCTGCAAGCAGGCGAATCACGCCCAGGTCATGGCTTACCACGACCATTGACACTCCCAGGTCACGACGCAGCGACAAGATGAGGTCGAGCACACGCGCCTGGACCGAAAGGTCCAAGCCGGTGGTGACCTCGTCCAAGAACAGCAGCGGAGGACGGTTGGAAAGCGCCTTGGCGATCTGCACGCGCTGCTGCATGCCGCCCGAGAACGCGCGCGGCGGATCCTGCTCACGACGCAAAGGGATGTTCACACGGTCAAGCAGCTCGCGACCACGATCGACCATGGAGGAGACGTCGCGAATGCCGGCGGCGATCTGTTTCTCGGCGATATTGGACAGGCTCGAGAAGTTCATGCGCAGGCCCAGGTACGGGTTTTGGTAAACCATGCCAAAAATCTCGTCGCGAATAAGACGCTTTTGCTGGCGAGAGAGGTCAAAGCAGTTGCCCTTGCCCCCGTCGTATGCAGCGACGCGCATGTCGCCCGCCGTGGGCTCCTGGTCAAAATACAGGCACTGCATAAGCGTCGACTTGCCCGAACCGGACTCGCCCACAATGCCTAAGATCTCGCCGTGATGCACCTCGAGCGAGATGTCGCGCACCGCATGCACCGTACCGCACACGGGGCAGATGTTGCGCTCGAGCTTGGCATGCGGGTCGCGGCAGTAGTCGCAACCGGCACCAAAACGCTTGGCCAAATGGCGAACGGACAAAACCGGAGCCTCGTCCTTAAACTCATGATGAACCGTAGCGGGAAGCATCGTCGTGCCTTTACTCATCGCTTCCGCCCTCCTCAAGACGCTCTGCGCAATAATCGGTATCGGAGCACTGCCATGCCTTCTCACCCGTTGCGGGATCGATGGTTTGAGTCATATAGACGCCCGTCGCCCCGCAGATACAGCAGCGCTTGCCCTCAAAGTCCTCGCGCACAAAGGGATAATCGTCAAAGGCGAGCGATGCGACCTTGGTATGCGGCGGCACGGCATAGATCTTCTTCTCGCGCCCCGCGCCAAACAAAAAGAGGTTCTCGGCATCGTTGAGCTTAGGGTTATCGAAACGCGGGATAGGGCTCGGCGCCATGACGTAGCGGCCTTGCACCATCACGGGGTGATCGGCGCCGGTGGTCGTAGAGCCGTAGCGCACGATCTGTTCAAAAAGCTCCAGGTAGGCTCCGGTGTACTCTGCCTCGGCATGCAGGCGACGCGTCACGCTTTCGCGCGCTTCATAGGTGCGCAGGGGCTCCGGCATGGGAACCTGCAGCACCATGAGCTGGTCGCGGCGCAACGGAAGCTCGGGGATGCGATGACGGCTCTGGATAAGGGTTGCATCCGCTGTGGCCGTGGTGGTCTCGACGCCCGTGGTCTCGTGCACGAGGCTCCTGATGGACACGGCGTTGACGCTCGCGTCCGAGCCCTGATCGATAACCTTGAGCACATCGTCGGGACCGATGCAGGACAAGGTGACCTGCAGGCCGCCCGTGCCCCAACCGCGGCCGATGGGCATCTCGCGGCTGGCAAACGGCACCTGGTAGCCCGGAATGGCAACAGCTTTCAAAATCGCACGGCGAATCTCGCGCTTGGATCCCTCATCCAAAAAAGCGAAGTTATAGTTGCGCTGCACAGGAACCGTCCTCCTTCTGCTCCTCGGCATGATTCATAGAACGCAGGGCCGCATCGAGCTTGCTTTGGAACGTCACGTAGTGCGGCAGCTTAAGATGGCTGATAAAGCCCGTAGCTTCCACGCCATCGATGTGATAGAGCACGAACTCCTGGTCCTGCGTGGGATAGCGCACGTCGTCGACGCGCAGCGAGTGGTCAAGGACGCTCATGGCGATAGCCTTGCTCTCGTCGCTGCCGGTGACGAGGCCGTAACCCACATCGAGCGCGTTCACGTGCTCGCCCGTCTCGGTAACCTCGTCGTCGGCAATCAGGCTTTCGACTTCACAAACCGGAAGTGCGCCCAGATAGTACGCGTCGTCGGCAGAAGCCTGGGCAGGGTCGACACCGGGGGCATCGATCGTCACCGGCACGCTGCCGCGGCGCAGCTCGCCCACCGTGGGATGGGAGATGCCAAAACCGCGGATAGCCGCATATCCGATAGCGATGACCGCCTGGGTAAGTCCGCGCGAAAGGGCCTGCAGGATGACGCTGCGAGGTGCCGGCGTGGAAAGCGGAGTCTTGGTGATGTCGATGGGCTCGGTATCATCCACGGCGCAGGGACGAATCATGCCAATCTGACGCAGGTAATCGCACACCTTAGGAACGCGGTCGAGAGGTGCGGCCTCGGCCACAGCGTAAAAAGCCTCGGATGCTTTTTCCAGACGCTCATCGATTGCAGCACGAGCGGCACGGACATCGGCATCTTCCTCTTCGCTCAAATCGAAGTTGATAAGGCGATGGCTGTAATCGCGCGTCGCGCCCAAAATCTGCCCGCCCTCGATATCTTTGAAGGCAGCGGAGATGCGACGCGAAACGCGCATCTCACCCGTATCGATCACGCGCGATGTGTAGAGGCGCTCGAGGGTGGAGCGGTAGGCACGTACCAAAAAGACCGCCTCTTCGATAGAACCCGATGCCTGCTTGAGTGCGATTGCAGCAACCTCGGGAGCCCAAACGGAACCCTCGGACTGCACCTGCTCGACCGCATGCGGCATGGCCTCGATGATGAGCGCGGGATCGAGCGTGCGACCACCCGCAACGCGCTCGCGCTCGAGCAGCTCAAGCGACGCGGCAATCGCCTGCTCGCCGCCGGAGACAGCTACATATCCCATGATTCAACCTCCCTGCAGGCACTGGAACGGGGAACGGCGGCGATATGGCCAAATCCATCTACAAACATCAGGTCGATGACGCAGGGGAATTCGTCCTTACGCGCAACGCGCGCACGCAATACATCACCGCGATCGCAGGAGAGGTGCGCAGCGCCGTCGACGCCGGGGCCGCTGAGCTCCCAGGCGCTCTTGGCGCACGCATGAGAGGCGGAACCTACACGCATGCCCTGCGCGTCTAGACCCAAAAGCACCGAGCATTCGACGATAGCCGTCGCACCCAGATGCGGCTGCTCAAGAGTCCCCGCCGTAAGCTCGGCAACCGCACTCGCTGCATCCTCGCCCCGGAACGCCTCCGGAACGATCACGCATGCAGCCGTACCCAGCGCCGCGGGCGTCACATGCGTCCGGCTCGCAATCTGCCGAGCGGCATGCTCGTAGCCCACCGTCGCCATACAAAAGGTCGTGCCGCTATCAAGCAGCATGTCGGCCAGCATCAGCGTTGCGGGGAATACACCGCAGCGCTTGGCCTCTGCCTCATAGGCATCCGTGACAGACAGGCGGCAAACCTCGCCGGGACGCGCCATGCAGTCAAGAACCGTGCGAAACGTCCCTTGCAGCTCAAAGGCACGCTCGTCCAAAGAGGGATCGCGGTCGAAGACCTCATCCTGCTCGCTCATTTGACCACCGCCTGAACGCTCATGTCTTGACCGGACATCTCATCAAACTCAACGCGCGATACATAGGTTCGAGCGTCTTGCGCAACCGCGCGTTCCGACACCGCGGCCTGTGCCTCCTCGATGCGACGCTCAAGCTCCGCCATACAGGCAGGCGCCGGCTCCATCGCATAGGCGGCATCGATCACCGCGAGCGCGCGAGCATGCGCGGCATCGGTTCCCATGAGCACGCCCAGGCCGTCCGCCTCGCCAATGCGCACGCGACTCTCGGTAACAAGCACCTCGCTTAGATAAAAGCGGCTGTTGCGAGCCGTCTCGCGCACCTGGCACATCACAAGGCCCTGGCGCGCCGGCACGATATCCTCGACAGGAGCGTTGGTTTCGACCAGGCTCGCCAGTTCGAGCGCAAGCGCAGGGCCGCTCTCAACCAGGACCTCGGTCCTCTCTCTTCTTGTTAGCATGTAAATCTTTCCTTAGTTATCCGAGTCGATGATGTAGCGACGGCGAAGGCGAACCGAAATGAACTCGAGCGCAAACGACACGGCCAGGCACACATAGACGATCACGCCCACCTCGTGCAGGTTGTAGTAGTAGTTGCCCGCCTGGTACAGCTGAAAGCCGATACCGCCCGCGCCTGCAAAGGCGCCCACGGCCACCGCGTTGGCAAAATTGATCTCGAAGCGAATGAACGTCCACGAGAGCAGCTTGGTGATGGTGGCAGGGCAAATGGCCTGGAACACAATTTGCCAAAAGCTCGCACCGCTCGCAGAGAGCGCCTCAATCACGTCGGCATCGATCTCTTCGATTGATTCGGAGTAGCTCTTGGTGAGATAGGCGATGGAGTGGAAGGAGATTCCCAGCACTGCCGCCTCGGATCCAAGGCCGATAGCCACCGTAAAGACAAGCACCCACAGGATCGTTGGAATTGCTCGGATGATGGCGACAAACCCTTTGACCGCATTGGAAACGAGCGGGTTCGAGAGGTTCTCGGATGCCGCCAGCGCCAGGAAAAACGAGATGATGGCCGAGATGATGGTGCACAGCACGGTGACCGCAATGGTGACCAGCGTACTCTCGGCAACCTTTGCCCAGCTAAAATGTGCAGCTCCCAACGGGGGATCCAACGCCGGCTGGAACATCATGGCGCAAAAATCAGACCAGGTTTGAGCGATTGCACGACCAAGGTCCACCGTGCCAAAATCCATGCGCACAAACGCAACGACCGTCAAAAGGCACAGGACACCCAAGGTGAGCGCGACCGAATAGTTGCGCCCCTGACGGGACACGAGACGAATGTGCCCGGCGTGCGTGCGCTCAATCGTACCGGCTGCAGCGGGAGTCAATTCGAACGTCCCCATTAGATCATCGACCTCCTTGCAGCATTGGAAATCGCCTCGACCACGAGCACCAAAACGATGGTCACAAGGATCACCAAGCCAGCGCAGTCGTACCGGAAGGAGGCATAGTACAAGTTGAAGACAAAGCCGATACCCGTGCCGGTAAGCAGGCCCACCAACGTGGCCTCGCGGATATTGGTCTCGACCATATAGAGCGTCCAGCTCATGAGCTCTGCTACGGCGAGCGGCAGGCCCGCCTGGAAAACAATCTGCCAAAAGCTGGCACCGCAGCTGTGCAGCGCCTCGATGGGTCCGGAAGGAATCTCATCGAGCGTATCGAGGAAAAAGCGCGTGATCTGGCCAAACGTCGCCAAAAAGAGCGCAAGGAAACCCGTGAACTCGTTTTGCTTGAACGAAAGGAGCAAAAGCAGCGCCCATGCGATCATGGGAACATTGCGGAAGATATTGGCGAACACGCGAATGACGCCGCGCACGGCGCCGTTCTCGACGCCAACGCTCGAGCAGCCCAGCACCGCAAGAACGATGCCCAAAAGCGCCGCGAGCATCGTGGCGGCGATGGAATCGAACACCGTCGACACCACCTGTGCGGCAATCATTCCCAGCTGGCCAAACGACGATGCCGTGGGGCAGAAGTTCTGCAGCATCCATACGATGGCCGCCGGCACCGAGCCCAAGGCATACCCAAAGCTAAAGTCGCTGACGAGCGACGCGCCCTCGGCAACAAGAACGATGGCAACGAGCGCCACGAGCGTGCGCAGCTGGCGCTTCTTGAACCAGCTCAGATCGGGAACCTTTCCCGAGCCCACATCGCCATAGGAACCGGCGGGCACGGCGCCGCACTCTCCCGCGCTCATCGCAGGGCTCCAGCGGGAACAGCGGATGCCACGCCGACGGATGCAGACGTCGCGGCAGCTTGGGGTTCGGCCACCGGAACGGGAATACGGCCCTCTTCATCATCGCCGTAAATCGCTGCAATCATCTGGAGCGTCAGCTCGGCAGGCGTGCCTTCGAAGACCTTCTCGCCCGCGCGCAGGCCCACGATACGATCGGAAAACTCAAGTGCCATGTCCACCTGATGCAGATTGACGATGCACGTGATGCCATGCTGACGTGTCACGCGGCGCAGATGCTCCATGACAGCACGGCTGCTCTTGGGATCAAGGCTCGCGATAGGCTCGTCGCATAAAATGATGCGCGGATCTTGAATGAGTGCACGAGCAATACCCACGCGCTGCTTTTGTCCGCCCGAGAGCTGGTCGGCGCGACGATAGGCAAACTCGCCCAGACCCACTTCGTCGAGCAACTCGAACGCACGAAGCTTCTCGGCGTCACTGTAAAGGCCCAACGATCCGGCCACAGCGCCCTTGTAACCAAGGCGCCCGTGCAGCACGTTTTGGATGGCGGTAAGACGATACACCAGGTTGTAGTTTTGGAAGATCATGGCAATCTGCGTACGCACGCCGCGCAGCTTGTTGCGGCGCAGGTGCGTGATGTCCTGCCCGTTAAAAACAACCGAACCCTCCGTGGGCTCGATAAGGCGATTGATGCAGCGCAAAAAGGTCGACTTGCCGGCGCCTGAAGGGCCGATCACCGTGACCAGCTCTCCCTCGCCGCAGACAAAATCTACGCCGGAAAGCGCGTGATGCTGCTGCTGTGCGCCTCGTTTGCCCTCATAGCTTTTGGTCAAATCGCTCACCTGCAAAAGAGGCTGTGCGTTCTGTGGCATTCCCATGCCCTCCCATCAACGTCGAGGCCGGACGCGGATATTCGCGCCCGGCCCGTTTTGGCAGCGGCGAATCGTCTACGCGATGCCGCCCATCTGCACGTGTGCGCGCAGGGACATGCATTAGTCAAGCGCGCGAATGGGGTCGTACCAGGAGTCCTCGACTGCGATGAAGCCGGCAGTATCGCCCAGGCTCCAAACGGCACCGTTGCCCTCTTTGTCTTCGGGGGCAAAGAGCAGCTCGTCCTCAGAGGTCTCCTTGGAGGTCAGGCCCTTGACGAGCTTGTCGATGATCTCCTGCGGAACCTTCTCGGTGTTGACGGCGATGGGGCCGTTGAGAACCGGGGTAGACTGGATGATGCCGAACTTCTTGCCCTGGACGCGATCGAAGGGCTGAGGAGCGTCGGCCTTGACGGAGTAGACGGAGCCGGCGGCGTTCACGGCGTCGCGCTCGCCCTCGGGAACGTCAAGATAGGTATCGACGTCAACGTCGTCGAAGGCGGCCACATCGGCGTCGCCCTGCAGCAGGTTGACGGCAGAGCCGGGGTGAGAGTTGCCAAAGAGCACCTGGGAGAAGAAGCCCGGGGTGCTGAGCTCATCGGAAGACTTCACGTCATCCGGGAATGCCTTCATGATGGCGCTGCACGGAACCTTGAAGCCGGAAGTGGAGGTAGCGGAGACAAAGCTCATGCGCTTGCCCTTGATGTTCTTGATGGAGTAGCCGGTCTCCTCGGCGCTATCCGCGTACGTGCTCATCTCGGCCTCGGGCACGCAGATGCGGCTGTAGTACTTGGCGCCGTCGAGCTTGCCGTCGGTGTCGGAGGTGGTCACAAGCGGAAGAACCTTGCTGTTCTTCTTCTGAGCCTGGATGAAGCCCTCGGCGCCCATGTTGGCAAGCTGAGCCTTGCCGGAAGCGATAGCCTCGATAGCGACGTTATAGTCGGTGGTGGTCATGAGCTCGACCTTGACACCGGCGTACTTCTCAAGAACCTTGCCAAACTCCTCGCGGCCCGCGTCGAACTCGGAGCTGGACTCGTTGGGCAGCCAGACCATGGTAAGTTTATCGATAGAAGCGGCATCCGAGCCAGCGGTCGCCGCACCACCCTTACCGTCGACGCTGCCGCAACCGACGAGACCGAGGCCGAGCGTCACGGCACTCGCGCCAAAAAGGCCCAAGAAGGACCGGCGAGAAATTTGCTTGTTCTTGATATCTGCCACAATCTTCTCCTTACAACACAAGAATGCACCGGAGGGACCGTGGGTTCTATTTGTCCCGTCCGGCGATGACGTGGTAGATATTAGGGTTGTGGGCAAGCCGTTTTTCGATCAACGGCAATCGCTTGTCATATGCTTGCGCGAAGATGCGGGAACATGACGCGAACCGTAGGCACTTATTAATAGAAACGCCCCGTCGTAAGCTCAAGGGCAGGCATAAGGCAGGTAATAGACCAGTTTTGTCAGCCCCTTGGCAGCCGTTTATAGAAAAAGTTTGCAGGCATTTTCCCAAGCTGCTCGCGCGATTGCCTCAGCATCCTCGCCGGTACGATCGACACGGTCGTTGACCAGCGTGTTTGCCGTGATAGAAATCATTGCCGGCTCGCACTCAAGACCGCGGATGGGCTCCGGAGCCATATACGGGCAATCCGTCTCGAACAAAATGCGGTCGAGCGGGGTCGCCGCAAATGCCTCGCGCACGTCGTCGTTGCGCTTAAAGGTGGCCGCACCACCATAGGCGATATAGCAGCCCAGCTCCACAAAGTGCCCCATCGTGGCGCGGTCCTCGCCAAAGCAGTGCAGCACACAACCGGCCTGGGGCACGCCCACCTCACGAAGCACGTTGTACGCATCCATATGCGAGGTGCGCTCCCCATCCGTGTCCTCGTGACGCAGATGCAGCTCCACCGGCACGTTACGGCACACGGCAAGCTCGAGCTGGCGCGCCATGCAGTCAATCTGCACGTTATGGGGTGCCGGCGCGATATCGTCGTCATAGTCCATGTGGTAGTCCAGGCCGATTTCGCCAATACCAGCGCATAAGGGATCATCGAGCGCAGTCACAATCTGGGCATGGATGTTATCGGTGTAGTCGGGCGCGCCATAGGGGTGAACGCCAGCGAGATACTTGACCTGCGGAATATCCCGCATCGGCAGAATCTCGCGAACCAGCCAGTCGCTATAGTCCGTCACGCTGCGTTTGTCAGCGATGGGGTCGAACATCGTCACCAACAGGTCGACACCCGCGGCTTTGGCGCGCACGAGCGTCTCGGGCACATCCTTGCCCCAGAACGAAAGCAGATGCGCATGCGTGTCGGCAAGCGGTGCCAAGGGCACGGGACAAGCAACCGTCTTCTTTTTCTTGGTAAACGTCACACGTTCGGCATTAGGCATCATGGATTAGCTCCTGGGCCAGACGGACAAAGCCAGCGACATCAAGCGTCTCGGCGCGCGTGGTGGGTGCAATACCGCAAGCCTCAAAGGCGGCATCGAGCACGTCCTTGGCAAAGCCGTTGGCGCTCATGGAATTGCGGATGGTCTTGCGACGCTGAGCAAATGCAGCGTCAATCGCGCGGGCCACAAATTCGCGATCGAGTCCTTCGGGCACCACGCCGTCAACACGGTCGATACGCACGACAGCCGAGTCCACGTGCGGCGCCGGCATAAAGCAACGCGGCGGCACCTCAAAGCGACCCGTCACCTGCGCATACAGGCCGAGCTTTGCCGTATAGCCGCCATAGGTCTTGTTGCCCGGCACTGCGGCAATGCGATCGGCAACCTCCTTTTGCACCATGACGACGGCACGCTTGAGCGCCGGCATCATCTGGAAGAACTGCAGGATGATCGTCGCCGCCACGTTATAGGGCAAGTTCGCGACAAATACCGTCGGCTCACCGCCGGCGGCCTGCTCAATCTGCTCCGGGCCCACCTTAAGCGCGTCGCCCATGATAAAGCGGAAGTTGGCGTAGTCGGCGGCATGGGCGTCGAGCACCGGCTCGAGCTCGGGGTCGGCCTCGATCGACGTGACGCACGCCGCCTCCTGCAGCAGGGCCAACGTCAGCGTGCCGCAACCCGGGCCGACCTCGAGCACGCGCTCATCGCCCGCAAGCTCAGCGAGCTCACAGATACGTTCGATCACATGGTTGTCGATCAGGAAGTTCTGGCCCAGGCGATGCTTGGTCGCAAGGCCAAACTCCTCTAGCAGCTCCCTAGTTGCCGTGGGGTTTGCCAAAGGCGAAGTTGTCATGGTTGCCTCCTTAACATGGTGGCTGCATCGTAAAGCAAAAGGGCATGGACCGTTGCGGCCATGCCCTTACATCTAAACAGCAAATTGCCGATATGGCGCGCAGCGGCTTAGCCCAGACGCGGGAACAGCGGCTCGCCCTTCTCGACGGGCTGACCACCGGCAAGCAGGCCCCAAGCGCAAATGCCCTTGAGGTCGTCGCTCGCGGCCTCGTCCTCGCAGGACAGGCGGCGCAGGGCCTCGGCAGAAGTCTGGGGCATGAGCGGCATCAGCAGGTGAGCGGCAATGCGGATGGCCTCGAGCAGGTTGTAGATCACAAACGCCAGCTCGTCAGCCTTGGCCTCGTCCTTGGCAAGCGCCCAGGGCTCGGAGTCCTCGATGTAGTGGTTGGCGGCATGGATGAGCTCCATGACCTCGTCCTTGGCTCCACCATAATCGAGCACGTCCATCTTGGCCATGTAGCGATCGACCAGGCCATCGGCAATCTTTGCCAACGGGTTGTCGAACGCATCGAACGATGCGGGCTTGGCGGGCGCGCAACCGTCAAAGTACTTGCCGCTCATGTTGAGCGAACGCGAGATAAGGTTGCCCCAGCTGTTGGCCAGGTCGGCGTTGTAGACCTGCTCCATGCGGTCGAAGCTGATGGCGCCGTCGGTACCGGGGACGACGTCGGTCATGAAGTAGTAGCGATAGCCCTCGACGCCCAGCATGTCGATAACGTCCTGCGGAGCGATGGCGTTGCCGCGGCTCTTGGACATCTTCTCGGCCTTGCCAGTCTCGGCATTGCGCACGGTCAGGAAGCCGTGGGCAAAGACGTGCTCGGGCAGGGCCTCGCCAATGGCCATGAGCATGGCGGGCCAAATGACGCAGTGGAAGCGGATGATGTCCTTACCCACGATGTGGAACTGCGCGGGCCAGCGATAGGCCAGCTCGGCACGCGCCTCGTCGGTGTCGACACCGTAGCCGACGGCCGTCATATAGTTGAGCAGCGCATCGAACCACACGTAGGTCACGTGACCCTCGTCAAACGGGACCTGGATGCCCCAGTCAAAGCTCGTGCGGCTCACGGAAAGGTCGTTAAGGCCGCCCTCGACAAAGCTACGTACCTCGTTCATGCGGAACGCAGGCTCGACAAAGTCGGGGTGCTCGTCATAGAGCTTGAGAAGCTTGTCCTGGAAGGCGGAAAGCTTAAAGAAGTAGGACTCCTCCTGCACGCGCTCAAGCGGACGGTGGCAGTCGGGGCACAGGTGCTGGCCGACGCTGCCGTACTCCTCGTCGCCCTTCTGGACCTGCGTATCGGTGAAGTAGGTCTCGTCAGGCACGCAATACCAACCGTCGTAGCTGCCCTTATACAGGTAGCCGGACTCCTTCATGCGCTCCCACAGGTACTGCACGGCATGATGCTGGCGCGGCTCGGTGGTGCGGATGAAGTCGTCGTTGGAGATCTCGAGCTTGCTCCAAAGCTCCTTGAAGTGCGGAGCCTGGCTGTCGGTCCACTCCTGCGGCGTCATGTTGTGCTTGGCTGCGGCCTCGGCGACCTTCTCGCCGTGCTCGTCCATGCCGGTCAGGAACTTGACGTTATAGCCGGCGGAGCGACGATAACGGGCCTGAACGTCGGCGATGATGGTGGAATAAGCCGTGCCCAGGTGCGGATCGGCGTTGACGTAGTAGATGGGCGTCGTGATAAAGAACGAAGGCTTGCTTTGATCCATGGGGTTTGTCCTCCAGAAAAACGTTGCATACAGGGGATGATTCTAGCGCAAGGGCTGGATATCCTCCATCTATTGCATATCGAGCACCATGGCATAGACATCGCGCTTGCGGCGCGAATACTTCTGAGACAGGCGCTTGGCCACCGCAGAGGCGGGCTCCCCCTCCTCGAGCGCAGCGCGGATATCCTCGCGCAGGGCCTCGTCGGGATCCGCTGCCGCGGCGCCAACCGGCACGATACCGGCCTCCTCATCCTCGCTCGGCGGCGCGATGACCAGCGCAATCTCGCCCTTTACCTCGCCGCGAGCACGCAGCTCCTCGGCAAGCTGAGCAGCGGGCCCGCGCAAGACCTCCTCGTGCAGCTTGGTGAGTTCGCGGCAGACGGCAACCTCACGCTGGGGAAAGACCTCCGCCACGGCCTCGAGCGTCGCCACGATGCGATGTGGAGACTCGTAGAAGATGAGTGCGCCGGGCACCACGGCAAGGCGCTGTAAACGGCGCACGCGGTCGCCGTGCTTTCGGCCCAAAAAGCCCTCGAAGAAAAAATGCTCGCAGGGAATGCCGGACGAAACGAGCGCCGTGACGCAAGCAGAGGGCCCGGGAATAACTTCAACGGGCACATCTGCTTCACGTGCCGCCTCGACCAGCGCCTGGCCGGGATCGGACACGCTCGGCATGCCCGCGTCCGAAGCAAAGGCGAGGGTCTCCCCCGCCAGCAGACGGTCGACCAGACCGGCGGCGCGGCTGGTAATCACATTCTCGTCACAACGGACAAGCGGTTTGGAGATACCCAGGTGCATCAGCAACTTTGACGTCACACGCGTGTCCTCGCAGCAGATGACATCGGCGGCGGCAAAGGCCTCGCCAACGCGCGGGGACAGGTCGCCCAAGTTGCCGATGGGCGTTCCGACCACATAGAGTTTGCCCGTATGGGCGCTGTTTTGCGTCATATCAACCTATTCAATCATGCCGCGCTCGAGCGTACCGAGCGCCACGCGGGCGTCCCATGCTGCAATGCGCTTCTCGGTCTTCCACGTTTGGAAGAACCAACCGGCAGCCGGCGCAAACGAAGCCAGCTGGTTGGCGATAAACACGCGCTCGTAGGCATTGCGGCCCTCGGGCGTAACCGACGAGTTGGCAAAGATCGCCGCGCCCGACCATTCGCCCACCAGCACGGGGAACCCAGTTGAAATCGCTTCTTTAAGCTCGCGCTTGTTACGCGAAATCGCCGTCGTCAGCCCGCGGGGGCTCGTGATATCGAGCGCATACTCGTCGCGGTAATGGTACAGGTGAAGGTCCATGTAGACGTTCTTGTACTTGGCGCCGCGCATAAAATGCTTCCACTCGCTGGGATGCCCCGAAGACGAAAAGACGACGATCTTATCCTCGGGCATATACGAACGGACGAGCTCGTAGGCATCGCGATAGAAATTGCGCAGGTAGTGAGCCGGAATGCCATCCGTCATGGCAAAGAGACTCTTGCGGACGCTCATCTGCGGCGTATCCAGCAGCTCAATGCCCAGCAGGCTCTCGGCCTCGCCGTAGCGATCGGCCAGGCGCTCGAGCACGTCGAGTGCCACATGACGGCCGTTGGTGGACGAATGCCACTCGGCAACAGCCTCTGGCGTGGTGGGCGAATCATTGGAATCGCCCTGGCCACCGGGCACAGTTGCCAGATCGAGCAGCACGCGGATGTCGTACTTGGCAGCCCACTCAATTGCACGGTCGATGTAGTCGACAACCGAGATGTAGGAGGCATCGGACTCCTGTGAGCCAAAGGCATACCAAGGCACCGGCAGGCGCACGGCGTTGAGGCCGATCTGCGCCATGCGACGGAAATCATCCTCGCTCACAAACGTCTCGTAATGACGGCGCATGCGCTCGTTATAGGCGGCGGTGCCCATGGCCTCCTGCAGCTCGGCCGCGTTGGATGCACCGGTCGCCGCGTACAGCGACGGGGTCACCCAAGGCTCGGGAATAAACCAGCCAGAGAGATTAACGCCGAGTATCCTCTCCATCACTGCCCCCTTCGGATCGTGCAGGCCGAGCCTGCATCGTATTGCATAGGAAAAGTATCGTTTTGAGTATACCCGCGCGTGCGGACAGACGACCGAACGGTCTGTAAAGTGGCGCAAAAGCGGGAGGAATGTCTGAGCGGGCGGGCCCGAGATGGCGTGCCGAGATGTACATATGTGCCGGAAGTAGGCGGCCGGAAAGCGCATCCCGTTTTTCGCAAAAGACTGGGATGCATTTTCCGCGGGTCCACATAAAAGAAAAGGACCCCTTTGCAGAGGTCCTAGTCAATTCAAGGTGGCGGGGAAGGGAATCGAACCCCTGACACGAGGATTTTCAGTCCTCTGCTCTACCAACTGAGCTACCCAGCCATTTGAGGTGTGCCTTGTTTCAAGGCTTGATTAGTATAACCAAGGACGCGTTCCGGTCAACCGAGAATTTTAAAAAAGTTTTTGAGCACAGCCTCGGTTCTATAAATCGGCACGTCAGAGGCATCAGCCGGCAGCAAGAAGTTTTTCGCTCAGAGCCGCACGGGCAAACTCACTTGGCGTCATCCCCTCGGCAGCCGCCCGTCGACGAATGGCCTCCTTCATTCCCAGAGGAATCTTGACCGACAGCGTTGCCGTCCCCTCACCTGAGAGCGGGGGCCGTCCATGCACGATCCCACCAACGGTGTGTTCGCCATCCGGAAACTCTCCGCGCTCGTACGACTCGCACCACGCGTCAATCATTTCATCCGTTACAACCTGACCATTAGCGGCCGTATACGTCTTGCCCATCATCGACCCCTCTGCCGAGCTCGCTCGATCTCTTGCCAGAATTTCTTCTGAACCGGAGACAGGGCATGAATAATGAGCCATCCACGAATTAGTTCGACCGCAACAAGTTCCACACTTCGACCATCTGGAAGCCATCCAATGGCAAGCCATCTCGGCGGCTCGTCCCCCGACTCGCGGCGAATGCACTCAGTAACCGCGAACCAGGCACCTAGTACCTGCTTTTCCGTCAAGTGTTTTTTGGCGTTCGGATGGATCTCAACATCCATGCACCTTCTCCTCCATCTTACCCAATTTCGTATGACGAAAGTCCGCTGTCGCCAATCTCTTACGCCGGCACTTGTTGGAGGGCGGGAGGTGTAGCGAGAATTGAAGGGCGTTCCAATACCGCCCAGGCGCCGGGGCAGGAGCACATACGCCATGGACGTACGTTTTCGTAGCATACGAGAACGTAGCCGCGTGCATCGATAAAGGCGATGTCGATGGGATAGGCCATAAAACACGTATGGACCGAAGAGCAGCGTGGAAACGCCATGACGAGCGGCAGGCCGTTGGCGGCAACCGGACGCCGTCCCAGCATGCCGCGCAGGCGCACGACAAACGACTCCGCCACCGCAAACTCGGCCGGCGTCCAACCCAGCCTGTTGAGTGCCCGCGCGTAGGCGATGTAGGACGAGACCGCGGTCACATGACCACCCCCGGACGCCATGGATCGACCGTCACCGC